>JAYVMJ010000247.1:0-2439 GCA_043759025.1 Verrucomicrobiota bacterium
CGAGTCGCATCGCCTCGGCTAGGTCGGCGTGCCACTGCTCCTCGGTTTGATTGGGCAACGCGAACATCAGATCGAGGTTCACGCTGGAAAAATTCTGCGCGCGAATCAGGTCGTAAGCCCGATAGACTTGCGCCGGCGTGTGCTGGCGCCCCAAGGCATCGAGCAAACCCTCGTTAAAGCTCTGCACGCCCATTGAAACCCGGGTAACGCCCAGCGACTTCAACACCGCGAGGCGGTCCCCGGTCACGGTGGCGGGCGCGAGTTCGACGGTCCATTCGGTCGGTTTGCCGCCGTAGACGAGCATCACGCGGCCGAGCCGCTCAAGCTCCGCCGAACGCAACAACCCCGGCGTTCCCCCTCCCCAAAACGCCGTTTCCGCCTGTCGCCCATCCCAGTTGACCAAGGCCGCCTCGGCTTCAACGGCGTCGAGATAGTGCGCCACCGCCTCACCTTTGGGTACGGTCTGGTAGAACGCACAGAAATCGCACGTGCTGGCACAAAAGGGCACGTGCATATAGACGCCGAGTGGCGCCTGCGCTTTTTCTTGCCCTATGGGGAACCCGGCCATTATGAAACTTGTCAATTTACGAGCTGCCAACGGCCTACGCGGCCGAAACAGCAATCAACACTTTCCAATGCAAAAGACTCCCTTCTTCCACGCGAGCAGAATTTTCCCGGCTCTCTTCGCCCTCCTCACGTTGCTGGCCTTGTCCGGCTGCAATTTCACCATCACCAACCTGACGCCGGATACTGTTCCGCAGAACCCGTCGCAAATCTACACGATCACCGCGAGCTTCCGCTCCGACAGCAACCGCGTCGTCAAGAGCAGCATCCAGCCGCGCATCGTCATCGACGGCCAAGCTTACAACATGTCCCAATCGGATGTGCGCAGTGACATCTGGGAATTCGACTATCAAATTCCCGCCGGTCGCGCCGCCGCCTCCTACTACTTTATTTGCAATTACCGCGTCGAAGGCAGCGCCAGTGGAGAGCCCGTGGAAATCTACTCTGACCTGCAAACGATGAAGATCGTCGGACGCTATGTGCTACGTCCCGAGGCCACCCGTGCACCAGTCGGATCGCGCGTCAGTGTGCTGGGCGCCGGGTTCACCCCGACCGATGTCGTATATTTCGACAGCACTCCCACCCGCACGGTTTTTGAATCACCGAGCTCGATCAGCTTTTTCGTCCCCGCCGTCGCGCCGGCCCAAAACTATAAACTGACGTTGGTCGGTTCGGGTTCCACGCTTGAAGTTGGCACTTTCCGGGTCGACGCCATCAGCTTCCAAATCTCGCCTTCAGTCGTCGTGCTCCGTTCTGGCGAGCAGCAAGCGCTGACCTTCACCATCCCCACCGAGGCTCCCGCCGGCGGCTTGGTGATCGATGTCACAACCGATGTGCCCGAGAGCGTCATCCTGCCGGAAGTGAATGTACCGGCCGGCCAGACCAGCATCACCGTTCCCTTGCAAGGTGGCAAACCGGGCATCGGGTCGCTCTTCTTCAAGAGCAGCGCCGGTGAAAGTTCGGTCTCGGTAACGGTGACTGGAAAGTAAGAGTCGGAGAAATCCGCCCACCGCCTCCGATCGGCTTTTCGGCTCACCAAGCGGAAAGCCCGATGGCGCCTCACGCTACTTTCCCGCAGCGGTGACTTTAAGCTGAACCACCAGCGGTCGATGATCGCTGGCTTCGGCCACGCCCGGACCGTCACCGATTCGCGCCTGTCCGCCGACGACAAATGACTTCAGCGCTGGCGACACGAGCATGTAGTCGATCCGGCTGTACGTTTCTTCTCGCCGCCAATAGTGGGTCCACGTCTCGCCGTGCGAGTCGGTGGCGCGCAGCAATTCGCCGAGTGAAAGTTCGCCACGCTTATGCAAAGCCCGGACCGGCCGGGTACCGCGGGTGTCGTTCCAATCTCCGCAAATAATAAAACGCCCCTTCGTTGGATCGGGATAGCGCGACAACACCAAATCGCGCACCGCCTCCGCTTCCTGCGCGCGCTGGATCGCACTTTCCGGGTCGTCGCCTCGCTCGGTGTGACGGCTTTTCAGATGAACGACGAAAAGCGAAAAATCTCCGACGTCAGTCGCGAAGATAACTTCGAGCGCCCCTCGCTTCACCAGTTGTTTGCGGCCGAAATAGTTGGTTTCAAGTTTGGCGTGACGTCGCACTTCCTTGAACGGCACCTTGGACAACACCGCGACATGCCGGTCGGGATCGGCTGCTTCCAATAAAACGGCGAAAGGGAAATCCTGCCCGGCACGTTTGAGATCGCGCTGAAATTCATCGAGGAACGGCTGCGAGCCCATTTCCTCAACGGCGAGAACGTCGGGCGAGATTCCGCCGATCACCCGCCGCAAGGCCGCTTTTTCCACTTCAGGTTTCGGATACGCCTGATGGTAGACTCCTTCGACCATACGATCCGCGACGAGGTAGTTC
>JAYVMJ010000248.1:0-4645 GCA_043759025.1 Verrucomicrobiota bacterium
TGGCGACGCCCGCGGCGGCGCGGCATTGTCGATCAAGTCCGTCACCGGCGTGCCGATCAAATTCATCGGCGTCGGCGAAAAGACCGCGGACTTCGAGATTTTCCATCCCGACCGTCTCGCTTCCCGCATCCTCGGCATGGGCGACGTCGTTTCGCTGGTCGAACGCGCGCAGGAAAACATCGATCAGAAAGAAGCCGAGCGCATGGCGGAAAAAATGCGCAAGGCGGATTTCAACCTGGAGGATTTTCTCTCGCAGATGCAACAGGTGAAAAAGATGGGTTCAATGCAATCCATCATGGGCATGATGCCCGGCATGAGCGGCGTGCAGTTGCCCGACGATTCGGAAAAGCAAATGGCGCGCACCGAAGCGATCATCTACTCGATGACTTTGCAGGAACGGAGAAAGCCCGCCATTCTCAATGGCAACCGCCGCATCCGCATCGCGAAAGGCGCCGGCGTAAAGGTTCTTGAGGTGAATCAGCTGCTGAAACAATTCGAGCAAATGCAGAAGCTCATGAAGATGATGAAAGGCGGTAACCAGAAGAAGTTGATGCGGCAGATGGAAGCCATGAAGGGCAAAGGCGGCATCGGCAGCATGCCGGGTTTCTAAACCGAACCGAATGGTCCGAATTCAATCTATGTGACCGCACCTTCCGCTGAACCATGACTACCTTTCAAATCGTTGTACTCGCCATTATTCAAGGACTCGCCGAACTGCTCCCCGTCTCAAGTTCGGCGCACGTTATCGTCGCAGCCAAGCTCATGCGATTGGATCCCGCCGACCCGCAGATGACACTCCTTCTCGTCATGTTGCACACCGGGACAATGCTGGCGGTGATTGCATACTTTTGGCAGGCTTGGCGCCGAACGTTTTTTGCGTCAAAGGCCGCGTGCAAACGGGTGGCCGCACTCTTGATTTTTTCGACGATTCTCACCGCGCTGGTTGGTTACCCGATTAAATATGCGATCGAAAAGATCGCGTTGCGCAATATTGCCCACGCCGAAATTGAAATGATCTTTGGCAATCTTGGGCTGGTCGCAGGCGCACTCGCCGCCGCGGGCGCGTTGATCCTGTATGCGGGTCTGCGGCGAACCGGTCCTGCGGAAGGCCAGGATGAGTTGGGTTGGCCCGCAGCAGGTTGGATGGGCGCAATTCAGGGTCTCTGCCTGCCGTTCCGCGGGTTTTCCCGATCCGGCGCGACGATCTCCGCAGGCATGATTTTGGGGACAACTAAAGCCCGCGTCGAAGAGTATAGCTTCGCCATGGCAGTGATCATAACCCCGCCAGTGGTCTTCCATGAGATCAAACGCTTCCTAGCAACCAGACCTGGATTCATTGCTGATGCCGGCAGTGTCTGGCACTTGTTTGCGCCAAGCTTGTTGGGCCTGGTTGTCAGCTTTCTCTCCGGACTGCTGGCGCTCGCCTGGCTCTCCCGCTGGCTGGAACACGGACGATGGTATGTCTTCGGGATCTATTGCCTGCTCGCCGCCGGCGTCGTCTTTTGGCTTCACCTTCGCGGGTTCTGATTCCCCCGCCGTGCGATGGAATGAAGTGCCGAGAGCGCGAGACTCACAAGCACGGACCGGTCGTGATTACCGTTTACCGTCTGGGTATTCAAAAAACGGCTATTGCAGGTATTTGATCACCGCTTCGGTGCGCGTGCGGACGTGGAGTTTGCCGTAGATGTGTTTTAGGTGGCTCTTCACCGTGTCCGTACTGATGGAGAGTTGCGCGGAAATTTCCTTGGTCAGAAATCCCTGCGCGAGCAAATGCAGGATTTCGTCTTCGCGTGAGGTCAACGGCTCGGACTTCGCCGGCTGACGGCGAAACGCCTGGATTACTTTGCGCGCGACCTCGCCGGTCATCGGCACGCCGCCGTGGCGGATCTCGTGGATGCTCCGCAGGAGTTCTTCGGGAGCCGTCTCCTTCAATAAATAGCCGCCCGCGCCTGCTTCCAGCGCGCGAAAAATTTCATCACTCTCTTCGTAAACCGTATAGATCATGATCTCGGACCGCGGCAGCAAGCGCTTCAGGCGCGCCGTGGCGTCGATGCCGGAACCGTCCGGCAAACGGATATCCATAATGATCACGTCGGGATTTCGCGGCGGGATTTCGCGCAGCGCGGTGTGGAGGTTTCGACAGACACACACGCACAAGCAGTCCGGATCCTCGCTCAAGATTTGCTGGAGCTCTTCGCAGATCCCGGCGTTGTCTTCAACGATGGCAATGGTAACGGGCATGAGTTGGAAGGATTATATCACAGGTTGAAGCTTCGCGGGCGCGATGCGCCGCGCGGCCATACAATGCCGCACCGTAATCGTCGTCCCCAAATCGGGCGCGGTATCGACGCGGATTTCGCCCCCGATTTCGCGCAGTCGCGCGCGCATGTTGTTCAGGCCGTTGCAGGTCGTGAGCTCCCGTCGCGCCGGATCGAAACCGATGCCATCATCGTGAATACGCAGGACGAAATCGCCCTCGACCTCGCTCATTTCCACGGTGGCGGTGGCCGAGTGGGAATGTTTCAGGATGTTGTTCAACGCTTCCTTCGTTACCGCGAGCAGGTTGTGCTGTTCCTCCGGGCGCAGCGGTTTGGATGGAATCCGGTCGGCGCCGCTCACGTTGCAGCCGATTTCGGTGTCACGAAAAAACTTCAACGCATATTGACTGACGAACAAGGCGAGACGATCCCATGTGTTATTTTTCGGGCTGACCGTCCAGATAATGCTTTCCAGTTCCCCGCCCAGGCGGCGCGCGCGCCAAGCGAGCTGGCCGGCGAATTCCTTGAACTCCGGCTGCGCGGTATGGCGTTTGATTCGTTCCGCGAGCAACCGGATCTGCGTCAGGCTGCCGCCGAGCTCGTCATGTAAATCCCGTGCAATCCGCGCGCGCTCCCGCTCCAGCGCATTCTCGCGCTCCAGTTGTTCGAGGCGGCCTCGCAAGCGGCGATGCGACCAGATTCGCACCAGCCAAACAATCAACGCCGTGGAGCCACAGAGAACCGCCAATCGCCACCACACCGTCTGCCACCAGGACGCAGTCGCAACCACCTCGACGACCGTGGGCGTGTCGCTCCACACGCCGTCCTGGTTACACGCAATCACCCGCATCTGATAATTCCCCGGCGGCAGCTGCGGATAAGTCGCGGTATGCTCATTCACGGTTTCGATCCAGTCGCGATCCATCCCCAGCAATTGATGACGCACCCGCACCCGCTCCGGTGCGGAAAAATTCAGCGCCACAAAATGAAAATCCAGCCGATGATCCCCTGGAGGAATGGTGATCGGTGCTTTGGCGATTCGTCCATCAATTCGAATCTCGTCAACCATCACCGTCGGCGCAGACCTTATCTCGGTCAGGCGAGCCGGATCGAAACCAATCACTCCGCGGTGCGTGGCGAACCAGAGGTGTCCATCCGCGGATTTAGAGGTTCCGGGTTGTTCACCACTGATCGAAGTTGCACCGACCAAGCCTTCGTCCTTGCCAAACTTGGTGCCAATCACCGGCGGCCCGTGACGATCGGCCCGCGCTTTCAACTGCGCAATCGGCACGCAGTACAGACCGCTCCGGCTGCCAATCCAGAGACGCCCCTGATCGTCCCCGGCGATTTGATCAATGTAGTCGTCGGGTAATCCATCCGCCTTGGTCAGGCGCGAAAATTTTCCGCCGCGCATCAGCCCTAATCCCTCCGGTGTTCCGATCCACAGCGCACTGTCACCGTCGAAAAACAGCGTATGAATTGCACCCGTCTCGATCGGGTCAGTCGACGCGTGCGGCACGAGCTTTCCATCGCGATATTCCGCCAGTGCACCCGTGCGAGTGGCGATCCAAATGCCGCCGCCGGGCGCCTCGGCAATGGCGGTGATCCGCTGATCCGTGCCCCGATGATCAGGTCTGATTTCCGTATATTTTCCGTCGTGGAAAAAACCGAGCCCACCATTGCCTGAGCCTACCCACATGTCTCCCGATGCCGCGCAAAACAGCACGCGCGCATAACCGATCGCGGGCGGAATTTTTTCCAGATGATAAGGGGGCCGCGTCGCCACCCGGTAAAGCGCACCCGCCATCGCACTCCAGACATGATCGTCGTGGTCGGTACAAACGGAGATCGCAAAATATTCCGTCCCGACGGCCGACGACGCGATCGTTTCAGCCACGCCGTCATGGTAGCGCACCAATCCTCCGTTCAGGTTGGCGCACCAGATTCCGCCCTGCGCATCCACGCAAACTGAATTGCTCACATCCTCGCCCAAACCGGCGGCGTGGTCGATCAATACAAATTCTTTTGATCGCAACCGCTCGATTCCCCCGCCTTCGGTGGATACCCAGATGTTTCCTTCGCGGTCCTGGCCCACCGAAGCGATCATGGGAATTTCCGCGGGCACGCGCGAAATTTTTCCAGCAGCGAGCCGGAAAAGCCCTTCGCGGCGGGTCGCGATCCACAACGCGCCATCGCGGTCCTCAAATAAATAGTGCGCGGTGCCGCGAGCCACCGGCCACTCTGGAGCCTCGGCCACGACGGTGAGTCGTCCCTGTTCCCATTTTAGCAATCGCTCAAAAGTGGAGATCCAAATTCCGCCGGATTTCGCCGGCGCAATGACCACACTGTTCCACGGTCCCGGTCGCAGCGGCTCCAATTTTCCCTCG
>JAYVMJ010000249.1:0-2592 GCA_043759025.1 Verrucomicrobiota bacterium
CGACAGTGATGGGAGAGGTGGCTGTTTGGTTGCGCTTCCCCTCGTGCTATAGGGGGGATGAACAACGGAGGCTCACAGAATGTCACGTAATACGTGACATGTGCGTGCCGACAAACTGGGTTCGTCTTTGTCCTGATTTGAATTCACGTGCCTTTCTTCAGCAGCACGGAGCTGCGGTCGGCGCGGACGATGTCGGTGAGGAATTTTCGGACCGCCGTGTAGTCTTCGGCGGGGACGCGCAGATATTTTATCGTGATCGTGCGTTTCATCACGAGCGCATCGGGTGTCAGGGTAAAATCGGCGGCGTAACTTCCGTACGGACTCTCAAACGATATTTTGCGCGGGACTTCGTCGACGGTGTAGCCACCGGCCAACTTCAGGACGACCTCGTCCTGAATCATCACCGGCTTGAGTTGAATCGGCAGGCGGCGTTCGTTGTCCGAGAAATTTGGCAGATAGTGCCGGCTGAGGACATCGAGTTTCACCACCAAGCCGTTGCCCGGCAATCGTTGGACAAAGCGCGGGTGATGGCAGGTGAAGGACAGAGTGCAAGGTCCGCGCTGAGCATTGTCCTCGGTTTTCTTTTCCTCGACGAGCGCCCCGCGGAAAGCATCGCTCAATTGATGCGTGACCAGTTTTTCGAGCTCGGTGGGTTGGGTGGCTTTTTCGAAATCGTTGCGGAGAAATGCACCGGACTGGCCGGTGGCTCTGATCTGTCCTACGGCGGTGATCCCGGTTTCGGATGGGGAAATGGTCAGGTCGACGTGACGTTGAATCAGGAAATCGTGCGCGGCGTCGAACCGGGGAAGTTGCGTCAACGTGGTGATGCCCTTCTCGGCGATATGAACATTGGTGCCTTGGAGCAGGTAGGGCAGATCGCCGACCTGCGTGTAGGGATCAGTGGGGTCGAAGAAGAGCAGGCGGCCGGATTTTTCTGTTTCAACCACGGCAGGCAATTGAACGGATGAGTCCACCTCGATCGCGGCAATGGCGTGGTTGAATTGCATGGGGCTGGGAAATTCGGAATGGGCGACGAATCCATGCTCGGGGTCAATCATCGCGATGACGAGGTGCGCCGGTATGCCAACTTCGCGCAACATCGCGATGAGCAGGTTGGCTTTGTCCTTACAATCCCCGTAGCCGTTCGAAAATACAAAGGAAGCCTTTCGCGCCTTCCAGCCGTAACCATAACGCAGCCCCTCGTTGATTTCGATGTAACGGATTTTTTGGACATAAGCTCCGAGGGCACGGATTTTATCGAGGCTGGTGGAGCAGCCGGCGATCAAGGTGTGTGATTTTGCGACCAGCTCCGCGCTGGAATCACACTGACCCTGATTCAGCGACTCGTACATCGAAGTGACGTCCTGCCAGCTGCTGAAGGATCGGGGAAATCCTGCCGCGGAACCGGCTGGCACGACACAGTTGATGAGCAGGTCCGCATCATCGCGCGAAGTGGGATCGAGATAAGGTTCGTTCGGTCGGTAGGGTCGTTCGGTCGAGGTCCACGTCCAAGTGTTCCCTGAGTGACTCAAGGTGGGTTGATTCGCGCCGAACATTTTGTCATCGATGGAAAATCCGGGTGGCACGGAGAGTGAAAGTCGTTCGGTGGCGATTGGCAGCAGGCCGCCAAAACTCCATCGCAACTGGGCGATCACCAAAGGACGGCGAATGCGGGTTTCGTAGCCGAAGACGTCGCCGGCGAGTGCGGTGCTGGAAAGGTCGATCTGCCGCGAACGATATTCGTCAATGGCGGTGCCGGGATCGTTCGTCGCGAGGTCGATCCAGTCGGCTTTTTTTATGGGGCGGGGCTGCTTGCCATCGCGAAACAACCACGCATTGGCTTCGTCGACGCGGTCGGCTTTGCCGTCGTACGTGGCGCGGCCGGCAGCAAAGTTCCGTCCGGAAATGTGTAGGATTCTAATGGCCTCGCGGTGAATTTCCGTGAGCACGCCCTTGGGGTCCATTTCCAATGAGGTATCATCGAGGAGAACGACCGCGGGAGCGTGCGCGGCACCTTCTGGCGTCGTGAGATTCATCACGGTCGTGAGCCACGCTGGAGTGTCGTATGATTGGCAAAACGCCGTGGTGGCGGGGACGGTTGCGATGAGAGCCGCGACAAAAAGAGGAGAAAAAAAGCGCATCGGGAGATTACTTGGCGGTGGCGGCGGCGGGTGCTGCTGCGTCTGCGGGAGCGGGCTTCGGTTTTAACACGATGGTGTGTTCGTCGGAGCGGTTGATGGCATCGAACAGATTTTTAATAACCGGATAACTGGCCGCTTGGAACGCAATCATGCGGTTGGCCCCGAGGGCGAAATCGCGTTTGTAGACGAGGGTGTGGGCTTTCCCCTTGTAAGCGACGCTGTAGCGGACGCCGAGTGTGCCCGCGGAATCGCCAACGTTGGCGGGGGCGGTGGCCGCGTCGAGGGTGTAGCCTTCAGGCAAGACAATCTCGATGTCGTCATGCTCGCTCCACGCGTGGTCGAAGAAGATCGGGTACTGGCGCGTTTCCGCGGTAAAGAAGGCGGCAGCACCATGCTTGAAAACCTCGGGAGTGAGAATGATCTTGGAGCCTGCGGTATCCGCATAGCCGGC
>JAYVMJ010000250.1:0-3421 GCA_043759025.1 Verrucomicrobiota bacterium
GAAAGAATCACGTCGAATTTCCGGATGCTCAAGAGTGCCCGCGCCTCGGCAACATTTCCAGCTACTTCAATTTCGTATTGGTCCTGCAGACTTTCGCACAGCGTGGATGCGAGCTCGGTTTCATCTTCAACGAGAAGCACAGTCGGACGCGATATAACGACACTGGACATGATTGGAAAAATCAGCCGGACAGCGCCGCGGTTTGGTCATAGAGCTTGGCGGCCTCGTGCACGGTCTTGACCAGCTCCGGCAGCGAAACCGGCTTAAGCAGATAGCGATAAAGTGCCGCTTCGTTGACACTTCGCAAAAGCATTTCGGGTTTCATATACCCGGTCACCAGCACCCTTTGCGTGGCCGGGTATTCCTCGCGGGCATCAACCAAAAACCCCAACCCATTTCCACCCGGCATCAGATGATCGCACACCACGACTTTGAATGCCTTCTTGTGCATCAAGAATCCGGCCTCACGCGCGGACGTCGCCATCGCGACATCAAAATAGGGCGCGAGCGATTCAGCATAAAGCTCCAGCAGCGGCTGCTCGTCATCGACCAGTAAAATGGCCCCTTTCGCGGGCTTGTTTTCACTCACGGGACTGCCGGGGGTGGTCATGATTCTGAAATGCTGGGACCGTCCTTAACCATGGCAAACTCAAATCCATGCAATAGCGCCTGCTTTTAGTTTGCCTGCCTCTCGCAACGCCTGTTTTTCTGCTCCGAACGGCATGGATAAGCACGACTTTCACTCTGCCGCCCGAGAAGGCACCTTTGATCGCATTTCGGCCGAACTTCTGACCCCCGAAAACCTTTCGAAGCCCAATAGCTCGGGCAACACTCCCCTGCACATGGCGGCAAAATACGGGAGTCTCCGGCAGTTGCCAGCGAGCGCTTTAACCCAACCGCTGCTCACGCTCAAGAATGCCGCCGGGTACACGCCGATTCACCTCGCGGCACGCAGCGGTCATTTAGACCAGTTTCTCCCTTCAATTTTAACCCGGGAAAACCTGCTGCTCCGTTCCAACAGCGGGTACACCCCCCTTCACCAAGCCGCCGCCGCCGGGGTTCTTGATCAAGTATCGCCGGAGCTGCTCTCGGTCGAAATCGTTCTCACCAAAACCGATCACGGCAATACGCTCCTGCACGAAGCCGCCGAGGCGGGAACTCTTGATCGTTTTCCGACAAGGTTCATTACGGACATAACCCTGACGATTTCCAACATCAGCGGCGAAACCGTGCTGCACGTCGCGGCGTTCAATGGCCATCTCGACCAGATTCCGCGCACCTTGCTAACGTCTGAGGCGATATTAACGAAGACAGCCAATCACGACACTTGCCTTCACGCTGCGGCCATCGCCGGCCACCTCGATCAGATTCCTGCCGAATTGCTCACTTACGACAATCTCGTTCTCGCCAGCAAATCCGGCCACACACCGATCCACGCCGCCGCCGAATCGGGCCATATCCAGCAAATCCCCAGCGACCGATTGACCTTGGATTTACTCGTCAGCCGCAATGATTTTGGCGACACCCCCCTGCACGCCGCCGCCGTCGAGGGTCATCTCAATTGCATCCCGCGCGAATTTCTCACGCAAACCACGATGACGGTGCGCAATTACAATGGCGGCACGCCCGTTGGCGCGGCGATTCGTTACGGGCACGCCGACCAACTTCCGCCCGAATTCGTTCCCAAACCGCCGGGCGCATGGCAACGTTTTCTCCATAAAATTGGGCTCGCGCGTCCGCACTTGACCTAGCCGGCTCGACGAGCGTGGCTAACACTCCGCTCAACTGGCACGCAAGGTGCCTCCCACCCCCTTTCCAAGTATGAATACATCCATCAGTGCCATCACCGCCCGGGAAATTATCGACTCGCGCGGCAACCCGACCGTTGAGGTCGACGTTAAACTCGCCAGCGGCGCCTTCGGCCGCGCGGCCGTTCCTTCGGGCGCCTCCACCGGCGAACACGAAGCGATCGAACTCCGCGATGGCGACAAAACCCGCTATCTCGGCAAGGGCACGTTGAAGGCCGTCGCCAATGTCAAAGCGAAGATCGCCCCCGCGCTCATCGGCTTCGACGCTTTCGACCAAATCGGCGTCGACCGCGCGATGCTAAAGCTGGACGGCACCTCGACCAAATCAAAGCTCGGCGCCAACGCCATCCTCGGCGTTTCGCTCGCAACCGCCAAGGCCGCCGCTGCCGCCTCGGGGCTGCCGCTCTACAAATACCTCGGCGGCCCGAACGCAAAGGTGCTGCCGGTGCCGTTGATGAACATCATGAATGGCGGCGCTCACTCCGACGCCCCGATCGATTTCCAGGAATTCATGATCGTCCCGAAAAACTTCCGAACGTTCTCCGAAGCCCTTCGTGCCGGCGCTGAAATTTTTCATTCCCTCAAGAAAGTTCTCAAATCGAAGGGTCTTCAAACCGCGGTCGGTGACGAAGGTGGCTTCGCCCCGAATCTCGCTTCCACCACTGATGCGCTCGACGCGATCGCAGAAGCCGTAAAGGCCGCCGGCTACAAACTCGGCAAGGACGTCTTCCTCGCCCTCGACGTCGCCTCCTCTGAATTCTACGTAAAGGAAAAGAAAACCTACGTCTTCAAGAAATCCGATGGGCGCAGCTTCACTGGTGACGAATTCGTCGCCTACTACAAGGATCTGGTCGCCAAATACCCGATCGTTTCGATCGAGGACGGCTGCGCCGAAAACGATTGGGTCACGTGGAAGAAACTCACCGACGCCATCGGTGACAAGGTTCAGCTCGTCGGCGACGATCTCTTTGTGACGAACACCGAGTTTCTCCAAAAGGGCATCGATACCGGCACGGCCAATTCGATTCTCGTGAAGGTGAACCAAATCGGCTCACTCACCGAAACCCTCGACGCCGTCCAGCTCGCGCAACGCCACAGCTACACGGCGATCATTTCGCATCGTTCCGGCGAGACTGAGGACGTCACGATTGCCGACATCGCGGTCGCGACGAATGCCGGACAAATCAAGACGGGCTCCGCGAGCCGCACCGATCGCATCGCCAAATACAACCAACTCCTCCGCATCGAGGAAGAACTCGGTGCCAGCGCGATCTACGGCGGCCAGATCTAACCTTGCAGCCAGGGTGGATTTCGCCCTCATTTTAAAACACCCCGCCGACCTAACACCAAGCGCTTCGGCGACACCCCCGGAAAGCCGGCCCGCAAGGGTCGGCTTTCTTGTTTTTCAAATGAGGCTGAGTTTTAGCCGCAAAAGAACGCAGAGATCGCAAAGCCGAGCCTCCGTTTTTTGCGTTCTCTGCGTTCTTTCGCGGCTACAGTTTCAATTAAACCGCCCTAGCAGCCTGTCGGACTTTGGCGTTTGATCTTTTCCAATAATTTATTGAACAAAAAGGGCGGGAGGGCGACGAAGGAGGATGCCTGTACGCACTGTG
>JAYVMJ010000251.1:0-11263 GCA_043759025.1 Verrucomicrobiota bacterium
GGAAATCCTGCGCCCAATATGAGGGCAAGATCAGCGTCATCAATTGTCTTCACGACTCCCTCGTCGACCGCTCGTTTCGCCTCGTCGGTCATCACCGCCATCAAACGGCTTTGGATTTCCCTTTCCGACCAGCTCTGGCGGGAATCAATATGCCGAACGATTTTGAGCGGATTCAAACTCTCATTGCCCCCGACATAATCGTAGAACCCGGAACTCATCCCGTTTTTTCGACCTTTCAAATTTTCACCCATCATTTGCGCGCACAGTCCGTTGCGCTCAAATCGCCCGGGAAAATAATGCTCCATTCCCGCAAAAAGCGCATCTGAGCAATCCACGCCGATTTCATCGAGAAGACGCATCGGTCCCATGGGCCAGCCCCAGTTCCACATCGCGTGATCAATCGCTTCAGTGGTCGCGCCCTCCTCCCAAAGCCGGCACGCCTCATTGAGATAAAAAGCCATTACCCGGGTGACAAATCCACCGGGCGACGACTTGCAGATCACGGCCGTCTTCCCCAACGCCTTCACCAAAGCCAGAGCCCGGTCCGCCGTGGCGCGCGAGGTTTCAGGGCCCGGAGAAAATTCAATCAGCGGCATGCGGCTGACGAGATTGAAAAAGTGAAAGCCCACGACCCGCCCGGGATTGGCCACGCCCGCAGTGATCTTTTCAATCGGGTGCACCGATGAATTCGAAACCAACACGCAATCAGGCTTCGCGATCGCCGACAGCTCGGCGAAAACCTTTTGTTTAACCGCGAGGTCCTCGACGACCGCCTCAATAACCAGGTCGCAGTATTCAAAATCCTCAAGACTCGTGGTGATACCAATGCCACCGGTCATGCGGTGCGCATCGCCCGCTGACACTTTCCCGCGCCGCACGCCGTCGGCGAACAATGCGCGAATAACCGCGACTCCACGTTCGATCGCCGCGCGGTTCGAATCACACAGAATCACCCCAAAACCGTGCGACGCGCACCAATGGGCAATACCCGATCCCATCACGCCGGAACCCACAATTCCGATCATCCGAAACGGGGCTGCGGCACCAGGTGACGACGGTGACTCATACCAACCATCCAGCGTCAATTTTCGCGCCTTCTCCTTGAGCCAATGAACCCGAAAGAGGTTTTTTGCGACGTCACCGGTCGCGACGCTCCCAAATAAATTCGCCTCCCGTTCGAGCGCATCCGCCATCGGCACTCCGGCGCCTTTCTGCACCGCTTCAATCACCGCCCGAATCGCGGGCTGACCGGGGGCGCGCGCCGCTGCCGCCAGATATTTTTCCGCCAGGGAATCCGCTGCAGGCGAAGCCGGTTTCGCCCGGTCCATCCCACCGTCAACGACCAATCGCAGCGCGGCCGCTTTGGCGCGCGCCTTTAAATCGCCCGCCGGCACGACCTCGTCGATCAAACCCGCCGTCAAGGCATTCGACGCGTGAACCAAGCTTCCCTTTATAATAAAATCAATCGCCGCCTCCGCCCCGATGAGTCGCGCCAGTCGCGTGCATCCGCCCCAGCCCGGAATCAAACCCAGTTTGACCTCGGGCAATCCGATCCGTGTTTCGGGCGCGTCCGAAGCGATCCGCCAGGTACACGCCAGCGCGAGTTCATAACCGCCGCCCGCGCAAGCGCCGTGAATGGCGCACACGACCGGAATCTTCAGTTCCGCAATCCGCGTAATTAGGTCCTGCGCTTCCCGCGCAGCCACCGTCGCCGCCTCGGCGTCGGGCAACGACGCGAGCCATTTCAAATCGGCGCCGGCGAGAAAAATCCGTTCCTTCGCGCTAGTCATCACGACCGCCTTGACTGCGTCCTTTGAATTTCCTCGCTCCTCGGATAGCGTAACCAAAATCGATCTCAGCGATGAAAAGGCATTGGGATTCAGTACATTGGCCCGACCGGACGGATCGTCGAAGGTAATCCAAGCGACGCCCTCTGCATCAACCGAAAAGGTAACCGGGGGTAAATTGCTCATGACGTGTGGTGCGTTGAAAACAAAACAGCAAAACGGCCGGATAAATCAAACGCGAATCACCGCAAAAATCCATCCCGCCCAATCCTGCTTTCTTCACGAGGATTCAAGGAAGCAGGATTCATTGAGGTCAAAACGCGGGCTGGGTCAGCGCCGGCTTTTTCCGCCCGCAAATTTCTCCAAGTATTTCACCGCTACGGCAAAATCATTGGGCAATGGCGATGTCAGCGTCATTTTTTCCCGGGTAAGCGGATGCGTGAAAGTCAGTCCGCCGGCATGAAGGGCGAGTCTTGCGATCAGCGGTTTCTCGTCATCCCGGCCTTTGTAGCCGCGTTTCAAATCGGAAAGGAACAGCTGCGTGCCGTCACCATAAAGGGGATCATTGAGCACCGGCGTGCCCGACGACGCCAGGTGAACCCGAATCTGATGCATGCGTCCGGTCGATGGGCGGCATTCGACCCGCGCGAAACCGGGCCGGCCGGCTGCCGGGGAAATTTCGCCACCACCGTGAAAGCGGTCTCACACGCCCAACCGTGCTTTTTAACGACGCACACCGTGCCGGGCTTCCCTTCGTCCTCCTTCAAAAAGAAATCCACGATGTAGTCGTCCTCTGCCGGGAGGCCGATGACCAGCGCGTGATGAAATTTGATCACGGTCTTCGATTGAAATTGTCCGCTGATGAAATCCAGCGCCGGCTTCGTCTTGGCGTAAAGGACGAGCCCGCTCACTTCCTCCTCGACCCGGTGCGCCGTCGCGATCCCTTCGCCCATTTTTTCCCGAACCAAACCCGTAAGATTTTCCCGGTCGTGGTTTTTCCGGTCGGTACTCACCGGCAGACCGCTGGGTTTATCGAACGCGATCAGGCATTCATCTTCAAAGAGAACAGGCGGCAGCGGCATGGGTTGAGCGCAACTGTGCGCGCAACCTTCCGCGCATCAACCCCGAAGGGGAATTAGTTTACGCATTTTTCCCAACGATTCCGTAAACCATCGTGGTATTTGCGCCGTCAAAACCCATAACCATGCAAGCATGACGTTGGCGCCGCGATTTCTGGTCAATTTTTGGGCGGGCTACCGCGTCGCTGGATTCAACCGTCGGCTAAAATCCCTGGGCCGCGGGATTACCGCGCAGGAAAAAACGTTCCGGGCGCTGATGGCAAAGATCGCCCCCGCCGAATTCGGCCGGACCCACGGCTTGAGCGCGAAGACTTCCTATGCGCAATTTCGCGAGAGTGTCCCGCCGCGGACGTATGCCTATTTTGAGCCGTTGATTCAACGCATGAGGGCGGGCGAGCCCGGCGTGCTGACCCCAGAGCGTTGCGTTTTTTTCGTCGAAACCGCCAACACGACCGGCGATTGCCCCAAGCGGTTGCCAGCGCCGGAAGGCATGCTGCAGCACTATCGGAACGCGTTGCGCGATGCGCTTTTTCTCTATGCCGCGCGGGTCGCCCACAACGGTGTTTTCCTCGGCCGCCACCTTCACACCGGGGCGAGCACGGCGCTGATTGGCGAAAATGGAAGTTATCGCACGAGTCTGGACGGCATGCTGACGTTGTGCCTCACGCCGTGGGTCGAGGCGAACCTACGCTCACCAATCCCTGCGGTCGCCCAAATGGTCGACGGGGCCGAGAAGATCCGCGCCATCGCGCAACACATGGTCGGTCGTGACGTCACGTTGGTCGCGGGCACGCCGGCCGCAGTCTATGCGCTCTCACTCGCCGCTCGCGAAGCGGCCAGCAGCGGCAAACGGCGCATGACCACGTTGCAGGCGATGTGGCCCAATCTGGAATGTTTTTTCCATTTCGGCACGCCGCTCGGACTCTATGCCGAAAGCCTGCGCGCCGCGCTCGGACCAACGGTGAATTTCCAAGAAATGTATTCCGCCGCGGAAGGCATCATCGCGGCGCAGGATGAAAGCAACGCGGGCGCGCTCCGGTTGTTGAGCGACAGTGGACTTTTCTTCGAATTTCTTCCGCTGCGCGATTTCCACGAGGAAACTCTCGCGAACGCCGGGACGCTCTGCGTGCCGCTCGCGCAGGTCGAACCGGGCGTCGACTATGTGCTGCTGCTCACGACTCCCGCCGGGCTTTGTCGCTACGTGCCGGGCGACATCGTGCGATTCGTGTCGGTGGATCCGCCGCGGCTGCAATTCATCGGGCGCACGCAACTCCAGCTGAACTCATTTGGCGAACGCGTCACCGAACGGGAACTCCTCGAATCCCTGCTCGTCGTCTGCCAGCGCAACGGCTGGCAACCGGTCAGCTTCCATGTCGCGCCTTATCATTATCGCGCCGCCGCCGGGCGCGCCATTTCCAGTCATGAATGGTGGCTGGAATTCCGCACGCATACGATGAAAACCCCGACGGCCAATGTCATCGCCCCGGAACTGGACGCGGAACTCGTCCGGCGAAATCCTGAATACGCCGCCAAACGCGCGAATCACACGCTCGATCTGCCAACGATCCGATTGGTCGTGCCGGGGCTGTTCGAACAATGGGCGCAGGGACAGGGCCATACTTCCCGCGTTAGCAAAATACCCAGTTGCCGTTCCGACCGGCTCATTGCGGACCAGCTCGCGCAGTTCACCCGCTTTCACCAAGTCGTGCCGGATAATTTCAACACGACCGATCCCGACGCCACCATGCCGGGCCGAACTCCCACGGCGATCGGTTGACTCAGCCTCCGCGACGGAAGGCCCGTGACGTGTACCTGGCGACCAACCGCTCGGGCGCACCATCATCAGACTCTGAATTAGTTGCTAAAAACAAGTAGCGGCCCCAGGTAGGTAAAATCATTAAGCTGAGTTTTGTCGTAAAGACCGGTCCCGCTAACTTCAGGCAATATCACTGTCTTGCCATCAAGTGTTGCGCTTACGCCAGTGCGGCCGCGCGAAATTTTAAGCAGGTCGCCTTGATCCTCTGCCAAAATAGACTGCGGCTGCTGGCCAAGACCAAAGTTGTTTGCGAAAATCGTGTCGTCCACTGCATCGAGTACCTGATCCGCGCGAGACACACCGAAATCCGCGGTCACGTCTCGGATAAAGTCAGCATACAAATCTGTTCCGGCACTCGCATAAGGCGGAATTGTGATAAGTATTTTGGTCGCGTCGATTTTTTGCCGCTTCGCGATAGCCAGTTCAATGGTTTCGCGATCAAGGACAAGCTCGGTATAACGGGTTTGAAGCAACGCGATCTCTGAATCAGTCAAATGGATATTTTTCCCATTGAGCAACACACTGACATCACGCCAAGCATAAACAGGCTGTTTCAGGGGCGATGCCTTCGTGTTCACAGCAAAAAAACTTTCTGGGTTTACGTGGCGGGAGTGAACTCTCCCTAGTTCACTCCTTACTTTTATACGCAGACTGGCTAGTGTTAGTTCCGAACGATGTGGTGCTATATTTGATTTAAAGTAACGATAGACCGCTCCTACGAATACCACTGAAAGTATGCATACCACGGTAATGATTCTGAACTTGTTTTTCATAGTCACATGAGTCTCTGAGCATATGTAATAGCATGTATCAAATGTAAGGCGATCCGTAAGCGGACAACTCCGACAGGGGGACTGATGCGATCCGACTGAGTCAGCCTGCGGAAATTGATATCAGACTTTTCCATTGATGATCACTCGGCTGGAGCTTGCGTCAAATTGCGACCAAGTTGCCAACCGGCGTCTCCACTGCCAGATGATAGTGGTTACTCATCAGCGCATACGCGTGCGCCCCGCAGCCGATTTTCAAGCGCGCGATTTAGCGGACCTTGGAAAGAAGTAACGTGCCAGCGCTCGAGGAAAATCGCTACCACCGCACCGGCGAACGTGCCCAGTGTGTTAAGGGAAATGTCAGACAGACTCGGCGTCCGATTCGGCAAAAAACACTGCAACAACTCGACACTGACACTGCTGCAAAGACCGAGCAGCGTTGCGTAAATCAACGCCTGGCGCGCTGCGCGACTGCGCAGCGCGCAGGAGGCCGCCAACAGCCCGAGCGGCATCATCATCAAGCCGTTCAGCGCGCGTTCCCGCAGGGTGCTCATATTCAGATCCCCTGAAAACGGCGACCACTCAATGCGGGACGCGAGAGCGGCGCGGGACGCAGCCTGAAGCGAAAAATGCATCGGCCAGGTAGCCGCGAGCACAAAGGAAAAAACGCACACGGCCGTCAGCCCTGCGATGGCTTTGCGCGAAAGACATTGGAAAAGAATAATCCCAACGCCCAGAAAAACACCGGCAGTGTTGGCCGCCACATCCATCAGATCCGCCAAACGTCCGGGCTTAAAATAGCGCCCCCCTTGCAGAATGAGGCTAAACGCCATTCCCCATAAAACCGCCCGGACGATTATCCCGCGCCTTGATCGCTGGGTACCCGGCAACAGCAAAAGAAAAATTCCCACCGGAATAAACATCGCAACTTTCAGGGTATCCTCTTCAAACCGTCCCCGATGGTGAAGGAGCGAAGGGTCAAACGCCGCGACGTAAGGTTGGTTTGGATGGGGTGACGCAAAATGAAACGGCCACCACGTCGCAGCAATCAGGAGGAAGCAATACGTCCAAAATAAAGCGCGGAGGATATTTCTCGGTGGATGCACTCGTGTGGTAAAGACGCTCCCAATCGCCCGGCGTCACAAGGAAATTGAGCGGTGGTGTGAGGTAGGGTCCGTTGCCCCCAACGGACCTTCCGCGCGGGCGATTGAGGGCAATCGCCCCTACCCGCTGACTCCCAGGAAATGGCTCGGTTCTAGTTCCAGAGGGTTTAACCACTAATCCACACTAATGGCTCACTAATTACAATACATGACTCATCACTGCTCCGGTGATTAGTGGGCATAAGTGGCCATTAGTGGTTAAAAAAATCTGCTGTTCGCGGGATGGCGGCTCTGCATCCCGTTCGAAATTTTTTTCCATCCGGCAGGGCCTCAAAATGACATGCCAATCTAAAAACGCTTCTTAATCGGCGGCTTTTTTCGCCTTCGATTTCTTAGCGGCGACCTGCTTGGCGTTGACCCAAACCTCGTCTTTGGCGTTGGCATTGAGCCAGAAAATTTCCCCGCCGTGTTCCGCGAAGGTCGGTTTGCCCTTCGGCGTTTCCGGCAATTGAAGTCCCGCAGTGCCGAGGATTGCGAGCAATTGCTCATCCGATTTCTCCAACTTTTCCGCCAGCTCGGAGAGGGTGACCGTCATGCCTTCGCCACGTTTCTTCGGCTGCATCAGGATGCGAACCGCGGTCAAAATATTCTCGGATGGGAGTGCCTGGGCAGAAGGCGATTGAACCGACGGTTCTGGTGAAACCGACTCTGCGGTTGCAGTTTCAGCCGCCACCGGCTCGCCCGGCGACGTTCCATCGGCGGCAATTTCAACGTGAGCGGAATCTGGAACGGATGCCGTAGGGGCGGTCGCAATATCGCCGCGTTTTTCTTCGGCGTTGATCCAGATTTCACCGTTGGAATTCTGGTTCAGCCAATAAGTGAACCCACCTTCATCTGCCAGAACCGGTTCTTTTCCGCCGGCCAGGCGCAATCCAAATTCGCCCACCGCTTCGAGCAACTGCGCTTGGTCGAGTTTCAGTGCTTTCGTCAAATAGGAGAAACTGCCCGACCACCCTTGGCCGCGGCGATTCCGGCGCATCATGCCGCGAATCTTGGCGAGCAATGTCTTTGGCGCGAAAACCTGCTCGACGGGACGCTGGGACGATCCCTGCGGCGTGGGTGCTGGCCGGCCACCCTGTTCGCGATTCTCACGCTGGACGTCGTTCCGGTGCGGCTCGGGCTTGGGTTCGTTCGCCTGCTGGGGCTTTCTTTCGGGCGACAATTGCTGCGGCGGTTGGCGCGGTGCCGCGGCTCCGCCAATATCCGAAGCGGCGACTTCCTCGTCCGTCATCCGTTTGCCTTGGACGATCTTGAAAACCGGATCGGGTTTCTCACGGGTATTGATCCAGATCTCGCCGCGACGGTTGATGTTCACCCAGAAAATATCCCCGTCATATTCGACGCAGACGGGCTTCGCATTCTCGTCGCCGGGAATCTGCATGCCGCACTCGACCAGCGCGCCCTTGACGTCGGCCTCTTCGAGTTTCCATTTTTTGGCGATAAAATCCAAGCCCACCGACATGCCCGGACCGCGCTGATTGCGGCGCATGTGCGGCTTCAAGGCATCAAAGAAAGTCGGCAGTTCGTCCTCGGAAGAAAGTTTCTGCCACTCGTCCTCGGGCGCATCCGGATCGTCGTCGCGCGAGGTATCCACCGGGCGGCGGTAACCGTCGTCGGGCCCAGCTTTCTCCTCTGTAAAGGTCGGCTCTTTCTCGTAGACTTCCGCGCTCGCGCCGGTCGTCGCCGCCTTGAACTTCGCTTCAAATTCCACCCGCAGCTTGTCCGTCTCCGCACGGGCGGTGGCCGCGACCGCGTCCTCGAGGGTCCAGTCGCGCAATGTGGTTCGCCGGGCGAGTCCGGTGAAGGCCAGCGGATTATCCGGGGCCGTATGAAAATTGATGATCTCCCATTGGTCTTGTCCGAGATCGTTGATAAATTTTTCCATCAGCGCCGGCGATGCGAAGCCACCCTTGCCGCTGCTGATTACCTTATATTCCCAGTTAGCCATTTGAGCATCAAGGCATCCCGAAACTCGCCCTCCGACGCCAGCCTAAAGTCTCGCTGATGGCCGATCGGGCGCTAATACCGCCGATAGGAAGGTTTCAATCGCATAACCCGACAACTGACCGCCCGGACCATTGGGATTGAAATCGAAGCCATGGGTCGCCCAAGGCAATTTGAGATAGTAATGCGGCACGCCGAGTTCCTGCAGTCGCTGAGCCAGCCGCTCGCTGTGCCGCGACCACGCGAGCGTGTCCGGCACCCCGTGAATGAGCAGCGTCGGCGGCGAATCCGTCCGCGCCAACAGCTGCCCGCTCGCCGATTCATAGAGCGCGCGACGTTCCGGCGTGTCCGGTGCGCCACCGAAATATTGCCGGAAGAGTTTGATCGAGTTTAATGCATCGTCCTCCCGTGAAACCGACCACGCAAATGGCATGTCATGCGGCGCATAAAGGGCGATGACTCCACGAATAGCCGGGTCATGCGTGCCGTAGCCGACGGCCGTCGCGAGTTGTCCGCCCGCCGATCTGCCCAACAGCACGAAACGGGTGGGATCGATGCCCAGTCTTACCGCGTTCGTTTTCAACCAGCCGACGGCCGCGAGCACATCGTCGCGTTGCGCCGGCCAGATAAACTTCGGCGTAAGCCGGTAGTCGATCGCAGCGACCACGTATCCTTCCGCCACGAAACGCGGATTCCATGACGCCAGTTGAGTGCGATCGCCATCGTCCCAGCCGCCGCCGTGAATCACCACGATACACGGCCGAGCCGGGGCCGCGTTGTCTTTGGCAAACGCTGGCCCATAAAAATCGAGGGAAAGTTCGTTTCCGTCCGGACGAGCATACACCTCGGTCGTCATCCGCGCGGGCGCGACCGTCATCGCCGCGTACAATTGCTTTACGCTGAAAACCGAGGCTGGGGGAAATTCCGCACCAAACGCCTGCCGTAAATTTTCCGGTAAGTCCGACGCCAGACGGCGCGCCACAAAAACCGGCCGCAAAAAGCCGGTGGCGGCCACGGCGCAGAACGCGAGGGTTAAAGTACGCGGGAGACCAATCAAAACCGACCCCGCCACCACCGCCACGGCCACTACGAGCAGCACCAACCAGTAGCCAAATTCGCCCGCAAGAATCGCCAACTTCCACGCCCACATCGTATCGGGGACGCGGAAAACGGTTAACGAAGCGATAGCCGCCAAAAGCAACGCCGCCGGCAAGAGAAGATATTTCAACACAACTCCGGTATTACGTCCGGAGCGCGGGAAAGACGCAATTTCTTCATGAAACATCCGGTTATCGGGATTTTTCGTGTCTTTCGCCCGTTAACTGTTTTCACCGTCTGGATGCGGCGCCTCGATCAACTTCTCGCCAACCTCGGCTACTGCTCCCGCCGCGAAGCCCGCGGCTGGATTCAGCACGGTCGCGTGAGCGTGCGCGGTGCGACGGTCGACGATTTCGGCGCCAAGGCCGCGGATGCAGATGTATTGGTGGACGGTGAACCGCTCGATCATTCGGACGGCTTGCTGCTACTGCTTAATAAACCCACCGGGCTCGTGTGTTCGCACGACGACCGCGAAGGGCCTTCCGTTTATGGATTGCTCCCGGAACGTTGGCGACAGCGCAATCCGCAGGTCACCAGCATCGGTCGCCTCGACAAGGACACCAGCGGACTGCTCCTGCTAACTGATCAAACCGAGCTAGTCCACCGGCTGACGTCGCCAAAACACAAAGTCCCGAAAATTTATCGCGCCACGCTCAGCCGCGATCTGTCGCCCGACCTGGTCCAAGTTTTCGCCAGCGGTACACTGCTGTTAAAAGACGAGAAAACTCCGTGCGCGCCCGCCGAACTCCGGATTGTCAGCGCGCGTGAGGCCGAAGTGACGCTGACCGAGGGTCGCTATCACCAAGTACGCCGGATGTTTGCAGGCCAGAGCAACGAGGTGCTCACGCTTCATCGCACCACGTTTGGCCCTTTGCAGTTGGACGCCCTCCCCGCTGGACAATGGCGCGAGCTGCCACTCGACTTCTTTTCCACCACATGAATTCCACCGTTCTTACCGGCGCTCAGAAAACAAAACTCCGCGGCCTCGGCCAAACCTCACCCGACAACCTTCTGGTCGGTCGCGAAGGTGCCGCGGAAAAAGTCACCGCCCAACTGGACCGCGAACTCACGGTGCGGGAACTCGTGAAGGTACGGTTCACTGGTGGCCAGGATCGCCACGTCCGCGCCGCGCTTCACGACCAGCTGGCGACGGCCACCCGCAGCGAATGCGTGGGATCGGTGGGACATACCGCATTATTTTTTCGCCAAAATCCCGACGTTTCCCTGAGGAAGATCACGGTGGTCTGAGGGCCATTCTGAGGTTGCGGAAAAGATCCTTCAGGATAGTTTTTGCCCAACTTATTTTATCGTGAAAAACCGACTCGCTTCCTCTGTATTTGTTCTCATCGCACCGATCGCACTCATGACCGGCTGCAACTCCGCCTCCCGTGAAGCCCGCATCACCAATCCAAACCAACCCGGACCAGCGGTCGGCAATGCCGTGGGCACGGCGGTGGGCGCGGTCGGCAGCAACGTCGTCGGAGCGGTCGTCGGTGGAGTCGAAGGCGCCGCCGCCGCGACTAAAAACACGTTCACCAACGAACACCGCGTCGTGCGCACGTGGAAAACGGAAACCACCTCCGACGGACGCACGATAAAGGTGCCC
>JAYVMJ010000252.1:0-5520 GCA_043759025.1 Verrucomicrobiota bacterium
GGCCGCGCTCACGTGAGCGCGGAGAGGCCTCCTTGGTAAGCTATTGTTGGCGAGCGGCAATTGGCCGGGGTTGCGAGCACTGCGATGATTTACAAGGAACGGGCACTGACTCTTACTTGGGTTTATCGATAAACCTTTCATCATGAACTTGCGAGCAGTCATTGGGAGCGCGCGCATCGCTCCACCGCTCGCCTACCTGAAGATGTCAAAAAACGAAAAAGGGTTATTTATTCCGGTCGCTATAACAGCGGCCTAATCACGCCACATAACAGGGCGGATCAACCCGGATATAACTCTGGCCCAACGCGGAAATAACCCGTTCCCCCCGGCTCTCCGAGGGACCGAGCGCGATAAACAAAACCTGGTCATCCTCGCGATCAATCAACCCGCGCAGCCGGCTTTCGAAATCAATTTTCTCCGCTGCGGTCAGGTCGCATTCGAAGACCGACAGTTGCAGATGCAGCCCGTAATCCTTGCACGCTCTGAACACCTTGCGCAGCCGCTTGGGATTACAGATGTCATAAGTGACGATGTAGTTGGTTCGACTCATGGATGCGGCGGGGTCGGAGGTTTACCGGGCTGCGCAGGGAAAGCGCCGGTCAGCGCGTGGTGAAAGGCAGGTAGCGTTCAATCTCGCCCGTCAGCGTGCGGGCCAGCAATCGGAGTTGCAGCTCAATTGCCCGCCGGTAGCTCACTTTATAATCGAATAGCGGATGCGTGACTGTGTCGCTCATGCGTTTTTCATAGGCGAGAAAGAAACGTTTTCTTCCCGCCGGCGTTAGATTAACCGCGTCCCCGGCCCGCACAAAATCGCCGGGCGTGATCATGCGGTTGTTGATGGCCGTGAGCACGCACGAGTCCGCGAGGAGCGGACGGAATTCCTCCATCACATCCAAAGCCAGCGCCGGCCGTCCATAGCGCGGTTGATGATAAAGACCAATGTAAGGATCGAACCCAACCGCGAGCGCCGCGACGGTGCAATCGCGCGCGAGCAGACTGTAGGCGAGCGACAGCAGCGCGTTGACGGGATCGCGCGGAGGCCGGCGGTTGCGCGTTTTGAAATCAAAGTTGAATGCCGATTGCAGATCACCGACGCGTTTATCGGTCGGTTCTTCGAGTCCGGGAATTTCGTCGTGGTCCTCCGCTCCCTTGATCATCCCCCGGAAATTGCGGAAGTAGACCAATGCTGCCGCGCCTTCGATGCCCAGTAACGTGGGAAATCCCGGAGCGGCGAGCGCCGCCGAAGCCGCATGCTTCAACGCCCGCAGGGCGAGCGGTGGCGGTTCGACGTGATTGCGCATGAGCAAGGTCCGTTGATTGCGGATCTTGCCATACACAAACAGTCGCGCGAGTGGCAGCGCCTGCGCAGGATCGGCGGCTCGCGCGAACTGCTTGATCCGCGTAAAGACATTCGTCAGGCCGTGGCCACGCGTGAGTCCGTAGAACCAACCGCCCATCGAGAAGTACGAGATCGGCACTTCCTGCTCGCAGAGCGTTTGGATCAGTGCGGTTGAGATCTGCGCGGAACCAAACACCGCCAGATGGTGCAGATCCTTGATGCGTACTTCCGCCAGCGTGTCGCCCTTCTCTTTCACGATCACCGTCTCGCCTTTCCTGGTGACCGATACGCCGGGCGTGTTGACGTAGAGCACCTTGGTATCGACATCCGGCGCGATCAGTCGTCGCACTTCACCCTCGCCCGCCATGCGTGGCAGACGCGGCTCGGGCAGCGTTTCCCAGGCGGGATCATCCGTGGCCAATGCGTCGGCCAGTGCCTCCGTGTCTGCGCTGGCGGCTTCACCGGCGAGCCCCGGCAAGGCCAGTTGAAACTCCGGCGCGGGCAATTCCTCGTCCGGCTGCACCGCCAGGTGGAGAAACTGGGTTTCGTCGGGCATGCAGACGGGGGCCAGCGAACAACGCGGACATTTCGGCGAGTGATCCAGTGGCGGTGGGATCGGTCCCGCGGAACACGCGCGCGCCGCCGCGATGCCGCGACGAATCCAGTTCTCATCCTCCACCGTGAGGACAAACCGCACCCGCTGGCGGGTCTGCCGGTAGAACACCACCCCCTCGTTGCAGGTGTAGCCGTTCTCGCGGAGCAGCAGGATTTGCAAGCCGAGTTGCATGCGGTCGGCGTCCCAGAGTTCGCGGCCTTCCTCGCCTTCGCGCGGCGCACCTGTCTTATATTCCACGGGGCAGACGCCGCGCGCCGCCGAGACCGAGGTGGCGGAAAGCGGCTCATCCAAGGTGACCTCGACCAGATCCAGCTTGGCCACGACACCTAGCAACTCCGAGCCAAGCATCACGGAGCGGACGTGGATGACCTCGGGTTGAAAGCCGGGGACTTGGGTCTGGGATCTCGGGTCTGGGATTTCAGTTCCGGGGTCTGGGGTGCCGGCATTATCTTCATCCAGCTTTTCAGCCTTCAGTCCTTTAGTTTTTGCGCCTGCCGCAGGCGGTAATTCACCCTTGCCCGCATCCACCCTCGTGTGTTCCGCTGCGCCCTTTTTCGTGTCGGCGCTATGGAGGAAAATGCCCTCGACGTGTTCGTAGTAGAACAGCCGCGGGCAGTACACGAATTCGTTGAGCATGCGCGCCGGCAACAGCTCGGCGGTGGGGTCGGTCGTTTTGCTCATGACAGCAAAAATACGGAGAGAAGTCCGTCTCGCGATAGGTTCAGGTTAAGCGGGGCGGCCAGCCGAGTCGGGCGGTATCATTGATTCAGGCGACGGAGATGACGTCGATGCCCTTAAGTTTGAAATGGGGCGCGGCCGCGAGCAGATGGCGGTCGTTGGAATAGATTTCCTTGAAACCGGCCTCGACCGCGGCGCAGAGATGGAGACAATCGGCGGAGCGAAGGAAGAGCGAGGCAGGGAGGGTTTGGTACACGGCTTGTGCGCGACCGAGGAGTGCCCTGGTTACCGGAAGGAAAGTCCATGCGCCTGCGACAATGTCTTCCTCAAACTGGTGGCACAATTCACGGTGAACCGATGTCGTGATGGCCGCTTCACGCAGCTTGCGGTGAAACACGGAGGCGACCTCGATACGGGCGATTTCCGCGCAGGCGATTTTCGGGTTGCGTGTGGCGAGCGCGACGACCTCCACGTGACCCGCTTCCGGCAGGTAGCATCGGGCGATGTAGGCGCTGTCAAAATAGATCATCGGGCGTCGCGGTCCTCGGAAATGATCCGGCCGCTGTCCGTGCCACCCATCTTGCCGGAGGCGAGAAAGCGCTTGAAGCCTGGGCGGAGACGGCGGTTGGCGAAGGTGAGGCCGGTGGGCTCGGAGGCCGGCACAAGCCGGGCGATGGTTTCGCCGCGATCGGTGACGGAGATGGGCTCGGTGGCGGCGCGGCGGACGTAATGGCCGGTACGGGTATGGAGTTCGCGGATCGAGACGGTTTTCATAGCGGATGTGTCCAATGTGTCACAAGGCACGCAGTCGTCAAGTTTCTGACTGGCGTCCCGAGCCGACCGCGGAAGCGCTCATTCCTCGTCGTCGGGATATTGGACAGGGGGCGTGCCCTTGGAGGAGAGGACTTTTTTGCAGGCTTTTTTCACGGAGGATTCCTTGATGGCGGTGCAGGTGACGAGGAAGTACCAATCGTCGCCGTAATCGAAATGGAAAAGCATTTTGCGCTTGGGAGTGAACACGGTGGAGAGACGGGTGCGCTTCACGCTGCGGTCGCCCTCCTGACTCTCGCCGATGTCGGCGAAGAGCGTGTAGCGTTCCTTGCTGCGGTAGGGATTCTTGAGGTTGTCGCAGAATTCGAAGGAGTGATCGAAATCGAAGCCGACGGTCTTGATGATGAACTCGGCGAAGTCGTAGAGCGAACAGTCGCCGGCGATCACGAGATCGGCGAAGAACCGGCCGTGTTGGATGGTGAAGTGATGTTCGTGCATGGATTGGGACCCGCCGTCGCCCTGGTGGGCTATGGCGCGGCAAGGTGAAGTGGAAATGCGAGAGAGGCTGGGAGGGAAAAGTCAGAGCACCGGCACGAAGAGCCCGAGGCCGAAGTGGGCAGCGTAGCCGAAACCGACGGGTAAAGAGACCGGTTCGGCGAATTCGATGCGCAGAGCGTGTCCTCGGTTTCCGGCGCGGATGCCTTCGCCGGTTTTACGTTGGCGTTGGAAGTCCAAACATGGCGTGTTGCGCAGACCGTGTTGGATTCGCGTACCCAGAGAGCTGACACTGACAACGGACAGGTGCGTGGCGGTGATATTCAACAAGCGCCAGCAATCGTGTTCTGGTGAGCCGATTTGCACATGCTTCTCAGTATCCATCTTAGGAATGCCAGTCCGAGTCGCTTTCGCATGGCGCACGGGCACGTAGGGCGTGTATGAAACCCATGTTTTGGATTTATGGAAAAACGGTGAAGCGTTCGCGAAGTCTTTTGGTTGGCCGGTGCCCAGCAAAATAATTTTTACGTCGAAGCCTTCCGTGCCCCAAACTTTGCGGAGACGACCGAACACGCGACACGCGACATCATCGAATCCGAGCGGTGCGTGAAGAGTCATGTGCGTCACGTGGCCGTGATCATCGCACTCGGGCAGGAAGTAAACGTGTTCATTTCCGGTGAGTGGGACGCCGTTAGCATCAACGCCGGTGAGAGCGGGACTGTTGCCTTGGTCATCGAGATGCTTGCATAGAGCTTGGTGAAAGCGTTCCGCGAGACTGAGGGCTTGGGTGATCGCGGGTGTAACTTTGCTTATAATCGCGAAGCGCGCGACCGTGGGCGGATTTGTGAGGCGCTTGGCTGAGTGAACGCCAGCGGGCGCGATCTTGAGGCTGTCACGAGGGCGGGTGTAATCCAACCAGCGGGCGCCAGGCGGGAGGTTCCAGCCTTCTTTTTTCCAATCGGCGTTGTCGAGTTGGAGCGCGTCAAACAAATCGACTGGGAGTGTTTCGATTTTCTTTTTGGATTTTGTTTTGGCGGATTTCGCAGGCGCCAACTGGGCTGCGGCCCATGTGGCGTAGGGCGCGGGCAGTTGGGGAGCAAGCAGGCGGATGACTTCATCTTCCTTGAGTTGCGTTGAGCCGGCGGGGATCGACCAGTTGCCGTTTACGGGAAGCGTTTCTTCGAGGGTCGCACTGACCAAACTTTCGGCCCGACCAAGATAGGTGAGGCTTTCGAGTAAAGTGGAGAGCAGCGCGCTTTCGTCTGCGGTGAGATTGGCGTCCCAGCGAATCCACAGGCTTTCGCCGGCCGAGATATGCACAAAGGTGTCGAAGACCTTGGTCTTGGTTTCCTTTGGCCCAGCGATGACCGGCATATAATGGCGGGTATGGGCGGCGCTGGCTTTGGGCAGGCAAAAGGCGGGCGGTTGCGCGGCCAGTTTATCGATGAGGCTGCGCAATGAAGACTCGTTCTCGCGGTGTTTCCAATACCAAGCGGCAATCAATGCGCGGCACAAGCGCCACGGGCAGGGAGGCCATTCGACGACGCCTTCGTTAACGTGAGTTCCCCAGGCTGTGGCGTGCCAGCGTCCCGCAGGGAAATCGATCTTGATGGCGATCATT
>JAYVMJ010000253.1:0-19849 GCA_043759025.1 Verrucomicrobiota bacterium
TTTTGTACCCATGGTAAGACGTCGTCTGGCTGTGATTTGGCCAGAGCGTCAGCAATTGTCGAAAAAGACCGAAGGTTTTCGGCGGTGGGCGGCAAGCCATTGGCATAATTCACCACCTCGGCGAGCGAGCCATTTTGAATCCATCCCTCAATTACGCTGCTTTTCAGCATACCTTTGTCGAATCCGGGTATGGTGGCACTCAACTCAAGACTTTGGGAATACCAGTCGATTGAGGCGATTGCCCCTGCTGGATTTGACCGCCCCATCGATTTCAAAACTCCTTCCAAAACCAGCATTCGGCCACCTCCCTTTAGAACAAGAGCCGATTGCAGTAGTCGTGATCGATCGGTGTCGTCACATAAAAAGCCAAGCTGCCGCAGGCTATTGGCGGGGTTGTGGGCAAGTGGAATTCCGTGTATTGCGAGGCGGAAGTCGTGATTTGCGAGGCACGCCGTTACAAATTCATCGGTCGCAAAAAAATCGCGATAATTTTGTTGGGCCCATTCAAATGCCAGATCCGGTCTTTCTTGCATTATCTCTGATAGCGCAATGTTTGCGGAAGTGCGATTGGCTGGAGGCTGAAGTGTTTGGCACCAGCTTAATGCGAGAACGGGATTTTCCACTGCGATGAGGCGCAATGCTCTCTTGAGTTCAAAATAATTCCGGGAATTTAGAAGTCGATTGAGGCGGTCAAAAACCGACGCCGTTTCCGCTGATTGAATCGATTTGTTTTGCGGCGGCACGGTGGCGTGCGTGGAGCTGCTAAGATCAGCCGTAACGTTGACCCGCTTAGCCCCGGGTAAATTGTCTGGTGGTGCGCCATGCACGCGCGAACGTTTAATAAAACCACCCAACACATATCCGCAGATAAAGCAGCAGCCGGCGATCGAGAGAATTGAGAGCCGGTTTTTCGCTTTCATTGCTCAAAGAAAATGTGGGGAATCAACTTTGTGGTGTGTGGCACGGCTGATTTGACGCTCAATAAAAAGGTGACAAAATATTTTTTACGCAGCGGGCAAAAGTTTTATTTCTTTTCCAAATATTGAGCGGGAAAAGCAAATCCGGGTTGAGCCACGAGATCTTGCGCAAAACTCTCCTCCGTGGTCCAAGTTAGCGAGTTCAAACCCCGCAACTACCACCTTTCCATTTGCTTCAGGGTTGGCCTTAACGATGGCGCGTCACTGGTCACAGTTCGCCCGAAACATCGATGTGCGGAATCCGAGTTTGATAAAATGCCTGAACGCGCGGAGCGATTGCGCCATTCGTCGGATTGCGTCCTTCACTGGCGAAGCCATGTTTACCGCCATGGAGCAACAATTGGCGTCGATTGCTTTTCTGGTCCGCGACTATGATGAAGCCATCGCTTATTTTACCGGCTGCTTCGATTTGATTTGGTGGAAGACACCCCGATGGGCTCCAAGCGGCAGCGCGACCATCGGGAAATGAAGATGCGCGGAATAACCTTTTTGGAGGAACCGCGCGTGGAGGATTACGGCACGGTCGCGGTTTTGTACGGCAACAAGTGGGATCTGCTCGAACGAAAGACCGCTAACAGTTTTTCGCCTTTGGCGGCGCGCCTAAGTCGCTGCGCTCGACAAAACCAGGCGGCGGCGTCACTTGTAGGCGCATGAAACTTCGGCTTCGTGGCCGGATCGCGCGACCGATTGGATGCGAGCCTTCGGTTGGTTGAAGTTGGCAAATAATCCATTCGCTGAATTTCCAAAATTATTCCCATGCAATTCGATCGACGGCACTTTATCGCTTCCACCGCCGCTGCCGGCATGTTGGTGGCGTGCGGGCAAACGGTGGGACAGGCGGCAACGGCTGGTTCCATAGTTGGGAAAAAGAAGGTGTTGTTCGATACGGATATTGGCAGCGACATCGACGATGCGATTGCGCTCACGTATCTGCTGGCACAGCCACGCTGCGAGTTGATGGGAATCACGACGGTCTCGGGCGAACCGGTGAAACGTGCGGAGATGGCGAGCGCGATCTGCCGGGCGGCGGGACGGCCGGACATTCCAGTTTTCCCCGGCACCCCCGCACCATTGGTCGGCGCGCAACGCCAGCCGCTGGTTCCTCAATACGCGGCCATGGGTGGTCATTCGCACGAAACTAAATTTGCCGAAGGTGAGGCCATCGAATTTATGCGCCGGACGATCCGCGCGCATCCGGGCGAGATCACTTTGCTGGCGGTCGGGCCGATGACGAATGTCGCGCTGCTTTTTCGCACCGACCCGGAGATTCCGCGGCTGTTGAAGGAAGTGGTGTTGATGTGCGGAAAATTTGGTGCGAAGAAGATCAGCTGGGGCGAAATGGAATGGAACGCCACGTGCGATCCCGAGGCGACCGCGATCGTTTACCGGAGCACGCCACCGTCGCTGCGCAGTTACGGACTCGACGTCACGATTCAGGTAACAATGGCACGCGAGGAAGTGGCGAAGCGTTTCAGTCGCGATCCACGGCTCCGGCTGGTGCTCGATTTCGCGCAGGTCTGGTTCGCGAAACAGGACAAAATTTATTTCCACGATCCGTTGGCGGCGATGAGCGTGTTTGTCCCGGAGATTTGTGGGATGGAACGAGGCACGGTCACCGTCGATTTGAAGGATGGCCTAGAGAAAGGTCGCACTTTTTGGCAACCCGGTGTTGCCGGGCGCCAGGAAGTGGCGGCGACGGTCGACGCCGGGCGCTTCTTTGCGGAGTATTTCGGCGCGTTTGGCGCGTGAGGAAAGAGAACCGCGGTTCTACTTTTTTTCCTCAACGGTGCGGAGAGCACGCTGGTCGCGACCATTTTGATGCAGCACCAAGGCGCTCACTTTTCCGTCCAAACCACGATCGAAAGAAATTTCAGCGGATACGCCGATGACGGCGAAGCGGTCGGTGGATAGGGGGCGCAGCGCGAATTGCGGTTGGGCAGTTGCTTGGGCGAATACCGAGCCATCTTGCGCGGTGACCGCGATCGAAAAAGTTGGGGTAAACGGATAGTTTCCGACGAAGTCCACGGCATTGGCCACTTTGGTCGCCGGCTTCGGCGGCGTCAGGCCGAGGAGGGAGAAACCAAGGTCTTCCATTCCTTTCTGGACGTTTGCGAGCAGCACGACGCCCCTGCCGGAGCGCGGATCAAAACCGATGAACGCGTGGCTTCCGGCAGTGGCTCCATTGTGCCAGTAAATCGGTTTTTCTTTTCCGCCTGCGATCAACCAGCCGAGCGCAATTTCTCCGCCGGTGTCGGGCATCGCATGCTGGGGTTGCATTGTTGTGACGAACGCGGCATGCAACGGTTCGCTGTCTCCGCCGAGGCAAGCGGCCAAAAAGAGGGCCATATCCCGGGTGGAACTGCGCAGTGCGCCAGCCGGGGCACAGGCGAGAAAGGTCCAGTTCGGCACGCGTTTTCCTCCGGCGTGGCCCGGTGCCAATTGATCGGACGTCCGGGTTCCAACGATCCCGAGGGTGGTGGCTTTCAAACCGAGTGGAACAAGGACGTGTTCATTCAAAGCATCGGCGTAAGAAACGCTCCACGCGCCGGCGAGCGCTTCGCCGAGCACGGATGCGCCGAAGTTGGAGTACTCCACCTTTTCGCCGACCGTGGCTTTGGGGCCGTGAATGCGAAGCGCCGCCACCAACGCCGCGCGATCATAGGCGGCGTAAGGATCGCCTGCATTGGTTGCATCAATGCGAAGATTTCCCGGCATACGCGGCAGTCCGGAGGTGTGCGTGGTCAGCGCCAACAGGGTAATTTTCGCGAGTGCTGATTGAGCGGGGTCGTCGGCTGGCAAGAGATATTTCGCCGCTGGGTCATTGCGGTTCACCTTGCCGGCGCGTTCGCTCTCGGCCAGCAACAGCGCCGTAAAGACCTTCGTGATGGAGCCCAGTTCGAACTGCGTATCGGGAGTGATCGGTCGCGAGTCGGTGTTGTCCATGCGGCCCGATTGGAAGAAGGCGGCGCCATCTGCGTCAATCCACGCCATTGCAATACCGCCGGGCTGGCCTTCGATCCAGCGGTCGAGTTGAGGTTGGATGTTATGAACAGGGTTGGCGATGGCGCGTGAGATTATGGTGAGACCCACCAAGGATAACAGTGATAAAAGGGCGGATTTCATGGGAGGAACATGTGGCTGGGGTTAGGGCGAAGTCGTGAGTTCGCGCTGTAATTTCCTGAGTTCGTCGAGTCGTGGTTCGATGCGTAGGTGGACTGTCTTGCGATTGATTACCCACACGAACCACAGGAGAAATCCGATTCCTGCGACCGTGATTATAAGCAAAGCCCAAATAAACGGTTGCTTCAGGAGAGTGGCCAAAAGTTCCGGCGGCAACTGGATTGCCGCGACCCGTAACAGAGTGATGGCGAATATCCCAATCGCGAATGCGATGGGTCCGAGGTACCAGCGCCAGAGGGTGAGGAGCAGATGGCGTTGGTGGTCCAGTTCGGCGATATCGGCACTCAATTTTTCCATGAGTGGCGAATGTGTCCCGAGGCGGTTGCGACGTGACCTGATCCGTTCTTTCACAAAAAATGCCGTGACTCCGAGAATCACGATTATCGCGACAACGATGGGCCACGCCTCCTTGCCAATTCCCCAGGCTATTCTTGCGTAGACCACGGCGACAAGGACCCCGGCTGACGCTTCGGCCCAATCCCGAGCGGCCAACGCCGCGGCTAGCTGGCGGCGTTTCGATTCGAACGTATTCTTTAGCATGGCTACATCAGCGGACGTGCCGAGGGGCAGTTCTTGGTGTTTCCACACGACCTCAAGCTCATTCCAATTCATGGGTCACTCCTTTCATGAGTTCAGTGAGACGTTTGCGTGCGCGGGTGAGGGCTACGCCAACATGGTTTTCGGTCAGACCGGTGATGTCGGCGATTTCCCGATAGGTCAGTCCATCGAGCGAAAGCAGGATGAATGCGCGATCCGAAGCTGGAAGCAGCCGGATCGCCGAGTAAAGTTTCTCCAGCAATTCGTCGTCGGCCGCCCGGTCTGCGGGTGATGCGTGGTCGGAAGGGAGTTGGGCGATTTCCACGTCGGGTTCGAGGTGTTTTTCCCGACGCGATGTTCCTCTGCGCCAAGTCAGAGCGGTGTTGAGACAAACGCGATAAATCCAGGTCGAGGGCTTCGCCTGGTCGGCAAACGAGGGAAGCGAAAGCCAGAGTTGCAACATCAGTTCCTGCTGTAAATCGGCGGCGTCCGCGGCAGCGGGCGCGAATGAGCGGGTGACTTTCACCAGAATTCCATGGTGATCCTCAAGCCAGGACTTGAAGCGCAGGTGTTGGTCGGAAGTTAAGGTCACTAAACGATTAGTCGCCGGAAGTCGCGAAACCTTACAGCTTTTTTCGTCCGGCTGATTTTACGGATGGAGTTGGAAAGAGAGTGGCCGCTCGCGGTCCCTCCTTGGCAATTCGATGGAGGCCGGCATAATCGGGCCGATGCTTACCCCTGCTTCCGTATGTCGCGCGATTTTGTTGTTCGTTTTGAGTGCTGCCCCTTTCCGGCTGTACGCTGCGGCGGGACGCGACTGGCCCGTTTATCTTGGTGATAAATCGGCGAGTCACTATTCGACCTTGTCGCAGATCACGCCGGAAAACGTCTCGCAACTTCAGGTCGCGTGGACGTGGCGCGGTGGCGATGCACGTCCTGATACTTCGCAAATTCAATGTAACCCGCTCGTGATCGACGGGATTGTTTATGCGACGACGGCGCAGCTCGCTCTCGTCGCGCTCGACGGGCGCACGGGTCACGAACTCTGGAAGTTTCAGCCGAAAGAGCCAAATGGCGTCAACCGCGGGTTGACCTATTGGGCGGACGGGGATGACCGTCGGATTTTATATGGCGCGGGGCAGTGGTTGCAGGAGGTGGATTTGAAAACCGGTCACCTAATCGAAAGTGTTGGCGATCACGGTTACGTGGATCTTTCCGAAGGATTAGGTCGCGACGTGCACGGGCTCGCGATCCAAGCCAACACGCCGGGCGTGATTTTTCGCAACCTGCTCATTCTCTCCACGCGCGTAGGCGAAGGGCCCGCGCCGGCGGCACCCGGACATATTCGCGCTTACAATGTGCGCACTGGAAAGATGGTGTGGCGCTTCAACACGATTCCACATCCGGGGGAACCCGGTTACGAAACCTGGCCGACCGATGCGTGGAAACACGTTGGCGGCGTGAATGCGTGGGCGGGCATGACGGTCGATGAGGACCGGGGATTGGTGTTCTGTCCGATCGGTTCGGCGACCTTTGATTTCTGGGGCGGCGACCGGGTGGGAAATGATTTATACGCGGACTGCCTGCTCGTGCTCGATGCGGCTACCGGGAAACACGTATGGCATTATCAATTTACCCACCACGATTTGTGGGATCGCGATCCGCCGGCGCCGCCCTCGCTGTTTACCATTCATCGCGACGGACGCGAAATTCCGGCCGTCGAGCAGACGACGAAGTCCGGGCACGTGTGGGTCTTCAATCGCGAAACGGGTGAACCGCTTTTCCCGATCGAGGAAGTCGCGGTGCCGAGTTCGGATTTGGCGGGCGAAGTCACCTCGCCCACGCAACCGCTTCCGCTCAAGCCGGCGGCGTTCGCGCGGCAACTGTTCACCGCGGACGAGATTACGAACCGTACGCCCGAGGCCCACCGCGCCGTGCTGGAACAATTCGCGCGTCTGCGGGCGCACACCCGATTCGCGCCGCCGAGCCGGGAAGGAACCATTATTTTCCCCGGCTATGATGGAGGCGCTGAGTGGGGAGGCGCGGCAGTCGATCCACAGGGCATCCTTTATGTGAACGAAAATGAAATGGCGTGGGTGCTCACTATGATCGATTCCGGCGGAGCGACCTCGCTCGGCCAGCAGGTTTATTTGCAAAATTGCACCGGTTGCCATGGTGCGGATCGCAAGGGAAATCCGGCGTCCAATATTCCGTCGCTGGTCGGCGTGAAAAATCGGCTCACCCACGACCAAATCATGGAAGTAATCCTGAAGGGACGCGCGGTCATGCCGGCGTGGGGATTTTTGTCGGAGCAGCAGCGGAGCGCCGTGGTTTCGTACCTCACGGGCATTCCTGAGGTTGCGCCTCCTGAGCAGCAGGGTGGCTGGCAAACCTACTTGCCAGATACGCAAAAAACCGAGGCCCCGCCGCCACCTTATACCCACACGGGCTACAATCGCTGGCTCGATCCCGACGGGTATCCGGCGGTTAAACCACCGTGGGGAACATTGAACGCGATCGATCTCAATAGGGGCGATTATCTGTGGCGGGTCACGCTCGGCGAATATCCCGAGCTCACCGCCCGTGGCGTGCCGCCGACCGGCGCGGAAAGCTACGGTGGCCCGCTGGTCACGAAGGGCGGCTTGCTTTTCATTGGGGCGAGCAAGGACGGAAAGTTCCGCGCTTTCGATACACGCACGGGGCGAGAGTTGTGGCGCATGGCGCTGCCTGCTGGCGGCTTCGCGACACCCGCGACCTACGAAGCGGACGGACGCCAATATGTGATCATCGCCTGCGGTGGCGGAAAAATGGGCACAAAAAGCGGTGACGCCTACGTGGCCTTCGCGCTACCCGAAAAGAATCTGCACTGATGGGGATGATCTTATCGATAGTTACATTAAAGGGTGACGAAGTCGATTGAGGGAGGCCTTTATCCCTAAAGCGCCGTTCAGGATTCCCCAGCGGAGTCACGTGTACAAACCCGCAGATGCGGCGGGTTAAGGATAACCCGCCCCGCCTCGATGCGTGTCGCCCTCGATGAAAATTCCAAAGATCGTCATCCTGAGCGTAGCGAAGGATCCACGGTCACGAGCATGATGAAGTCGGCGGTAGCATGAATTCTTCACTTCGTTCAGAATGACAGGCGGAGGGATTTGAATGCATTTAATGCGCGCCGTTCGCATCCGCTAAACTCTGAAGCCGCAGCTACCCCGTTGCGGTTTCTGCATTTTGGTCATCGCGTGAGAGACTGTCCGATTGGCACGTCGTTGCGTCTTTATCCGCCACGGTTTATTTTTAGCTTACCCATGAGATTCCCGAAATTGCTCGCCGTTGTTTTTCTCAGTCTTGGACTCCTCGCCATCAATCGCTTATTCGCCGACGGCGTCACGCTGACGATCAATGGGAAACCGGCGCAACCCGGAGACTATAAACCGGCGGACATTCAGTCGCTCGTATTGGCGAACGGATTGTTGACGCTCACTTTTGGCCGCGACTCGAACGGGGATTTCAGTGCGACGTCGGTCGTGAAAAACGGGCGGGAACTAGCGCACAATCTGCACGGCGTCGAGCCGCGCGATGTCGACGCGCATCGTTCGTTTTACTTGGATTCGGGTGCCGGCAAGGATCACTTGAAAGTGGACGCCGTTCGCGTCGTCAAAAACACCCCCGAACTCGCGCACTTCGCGGTGATCGATCACCGCGCGCTGCACTTGGAGCACCATTTTGTCATGCTCAAAGGCGAGAGTGGCGTCCATCCGTACGTCATTGTGCAGAGCGCCCCCGGAATCAACACCGGTGAAACGCGGACGATGTACCGGTTCGACATGAATATTCTCGACTGGGCGTGGGCAAACGAACGCACCGGCCGCCAGCCGAGCTACGCGCAACTACAGGCGATTTCCTCCGTGGGGAACCTGGGCGACGAAACGTGGCGGCTTGCGGACGGTAGCGTTTACCAGAAATACGACTATTGCGCGTATTACGCGAACACGCCGATGTGGGGACACTACGGTCATGGCTTCGGTGTGTTTTTTATTCCGACGACCCTCGAATCCTACGCGGGCGGACCACTGCGGCAGGAGTTAATGGTCCACCAGGATGCGCTGATTTTAAATTACATCGGCGGGGGTCACTTTGGCGGTGGCGGAACTGCCGCCGGCCGCAACGGCGATAAAATCCACGGGCCCTGGTATCTTTATTTCAACACCGGCGACACGCCTGAAGCCATCATCGCGGACGCGAAGAAAACTGCCGCGGAGGAAAAAACGAAATGGCCTTATGCTTGGGTCGACGAACCGCTGTTTCCTCAACCGCGCACGACCGTGACGGGACAACTCAAGTTGACGCATGATCGCTCAACCGCGTTTGCCTGCGTGATATTGGGCCAGCCAACGAATATCCCTTCGATGCGGCAATTCCCGGCGGAGGATCAGGCGGGCGTGCCGGATCGTGCGAGCATTTTGTACACTCAGGCGGGCGACTACATTTATTACGTGAAGGCCGACGAGTCTGGGAAGTTCACGTTGCCCGCCGTGCGGCCCGGAACGTACACGCTCTACGCCTGGCAAACGCAGGGAACCGTCACGCAATCCTTCGCTCGCGACGGTGTCGTGGTGAAGGGTGACACACTCGACTTGGGTGAAGTGGCATGGGATGCGCCGTATCATCCCCATCTCATTTTCCAGGTTGGACACGCTGACCGGATGGCGGGAGAATTCAAATTCGGTTCATCTCCGCGCACCAATCAGTGGGTTAACCAAATTCCCGCCGATCTCGCGTTCACGATTGGCCAGAGCAAAGAGGCGGACGATTGGTACTACGCCCAGCACGCCGGCACGTGGACGATCAAATTCGACGTGGCGAAGGTTCCGTCGGGCAATGCGTATCTCACCATTCCCATCGCGGGCGGTCCCGGAAAAATTGCGGTGCTCGTGAATGGCGAGGAAGTGGGGCGGATTTCGCATCGCGACGACGCGAGCGTCCGACGCGCGGCGAATCGCAGCGGCGTTTACGCGCGGTTCGAATTTACCTTTCCGGCATCGCGTCTGAAGGCCGGCGCGAACACGGTGGCGTTGCACATGCTCGCGCCCGAGGGAAATAACAACGGCATCATGTACGATACCGTCGTACTGGAAAGCGACTGAGCGGCATTTAAACCGTGACGACCGCCGGGCGGCGACGGCGGCGCGCGCGGAAGCGGACGATCGGCGCTTTCACTCCGAGGTGATAGATGCCGATAAATACGATCATGCCGCACAGCGCGTAAACCAATCCTTCGACGGTGGTGGGAACCGCGGGCTTGAATATCGTCCACGTCGCGTGGGCGAGGGATGAATCGACGTTTCGCAAGAATACGAACGGACGTGTCCAGAGTGAAGCATTTTGCAGCGCGTCTTGGGCCAATTGGAGCGTATCGACGCGGGTGACGCTATCACTCATGACGCCGCCGAGCTTGGCGACGGCCGTGTCGGAGTTGGTGCTGGTCTGCGCGATGAAACGGCCGAGGGTCAGGCCGGATTGCTCCGCGGCGAGGCGAAATTGTTGCAGTTGTCGCCGGGCTTCGTCGAGGTGTCCGCCGAGCCGCTGCAAATACTGCTGCATGAATTCTGGTGCTTGGGAAAAAATCACGGCACCGAGGACACAAAGCGCCCGGTCCAGCAGCCCCTCACTGGCGCCGAGCATCTTTTGAACCGGTTTCATGCGAGGCAAATTGCTTGGCCGGGCGGAGCAACGCAAGCCGGCTGTGAGCGGCTGCCTCCGACGCAATTGCTTCGTCATTGATTATTAAGCCTGACTGAACTCAGTCCCGCGCTATGGCTCGAGGGATGAAGCATTTCATGCGAGGGTTGGTGATGGCGCTGATTTTATCCGGCGCCCTCCGCAGCACTGAGAATGGCGGTGCCGCGTCGCGCGGCCGGGTGCACGCCCTCAAGGTCACGATTTTGTCCACCATGCTTGCGGACGGTGCGGAGTTGGGCGAATGGGGCTTCTCTGCGCTTGTGGAGGCGGATGGACACCGGATTCTCTTCGACACCGGGGCGCACGCCGACGTGGTGGCAAAGAATGTCAAGACGCTGGGGATCGATTTAACCACGGTGCCGGACGTCGTGTTGAGTCATGCCCACAGCGATCACGTCGGCGGCTTGCTCACCTTGCGCGAGGCCGTGCTGGCGGAAAAGGCTCCGGCGGCGCTGGCGCGCGCGCACGTAGGGGAGGGCATCTTTTATTCAAGGCTTTCCGTGGCGCCTCCGCTGGAGGGTAATCCCATGGTCTTGATCAAACCCCAATATGAAGCGTCAGGTGGGAAGTTTATTTCCTATGAAAAGCCGGCCGAGATTTATCCGGGTGTCTGGTTGACCGGGCCGGTGCCGCGCAAATATCCCGAGCGAAATTGGAGCGGAGACGACAAGGTGAAAATGCCCACGGGCATCGTGGAGGATAACATTCCCGAGGACATGGCGATGATCTTCGATACGGACGAAGGGTTGGTCGTGCTCACGGGATGCGGGCATGCCGGGGTGATCAACATTGTCGACTACGCGCGCAGCTTTGTCCGGCCCGCGCGGATCCATGCGTTGATCGGCGGGATCCATCTCTTTGCGGCCAACGACCAGACGCTGGAGTGGACGGCGGAAAAGTTGCGTGGCTTCGGCGTCGATAATTTCATCGGCGCGCACTGCACCGGCATCGAAACAGTCTATCGTTTCCGTCACGATCTTGGTCTCGACCGGGCGCACGCCGTGGTGGGCGCGGTCGGGGCCATCTTCGAACTCGGTAAGGGAATTGATCCGCGCTCCATTGCACGGTAGAGGAGGGACTGCCGGTCAGCGCCCGAGCGCGGCCATCATGGCTGCCGGATAGCGGGTGCCGGAAATGCTGTCCGCTGGGAAAATAGCGCTGATCGCCGCGCATTCGGCAGGGGTTAACTTGACGTCGAGCGCGCCTAGATTTTCGGCGAGATAACGAATTCGTTTGGTGCCGGGAATGGGCACGATTTCGTCGCCTTGGGCCAGCACCCAGGCGAGCGCGAGCTGGCCGGGGGTGCTTTTTTATCCCTGGCCATTTCGGCGAGGTGGCTGACCACCGCGAGATTCTTGGTGAAGTTTTCCCCTTGGAAACGCGGCGACAGACGGCGGTAGTCGTCGGGCGCAAAATCTTCAAAGCGCTTGAGTTGTCCCGTGAGAAAACCGCGCCCGAGCGGACTGTACGCCACAAAGCCGATGCCGAGTTCGCGACAGGCGGGGAGTACGCCGTCCTCCGCGTCGCGAGTCCAGACAGAGTATTCCATTTGCAACGCCGCGATGGGATGGACGGCATTGGCACGGCGGATGGTTTCAACGCCGGCTTCGGAAAGACCCAGATGACGGACTTTGCCGGCGCGCACGAGTTCTGCCATCGCGCCCACGGTCTCTTCGATCGGCGTCGTGGGATCGACGCGATGTTGGTAGTACAGATCGATGACGTCGACTCCGAGGCGCTTGAGACTCGCGTCGCAGGCAGCGCGCACATAATCGGGTTTTCCGTTGATCCCGCGCGCGGCGGGATTGGCGGGGTCGCGCACGAAGCCGAATTTGGTGGCGATAACCACTTCCTTTCGCCGCTTGGCGAGGACCTGCGCGATTAGCTCTTCATTTTGAAATGGACCGTACATGTCGGCCGTATCGAGGAAATTAATGCCGCGGTCGATGGCATGGTTGAGGGTCGCAAGCGACTCGGCGTCGTTTCGTTCGCCATAAAAATCGGACATGCCCATGCAGCCGAGGCCGAGGGCGGAGACGCGTGGGCCATTTTTTCCGAGGGTGCGGAGTACCATGACGTAAACCTAGTCAGGTTGCGCTGATTGTAAACCGCTCGTCGTCGAAGTCCTTGCCTGAACCCACGAGGTCTATTTTCCTAACGGGACGCTGACGCTCGTTCCATAGTGTGGCCTCAAATCAGGGCCCACCTGACCCGAGGCGTTGAACATTCCGCAGCCGGCCAGAAAAAGTCCGGTCGATCCAACGCAGAGCAGCAGCAGAAGGAATCCGCTCTTTGATTTCCAAATCGGGCGATTCTTCGAGTGGCGCATTCTTCCATGACGCTCAAAACGGCCCGACGTTTCCGGCGACTGCTACTGTTTGTTAAACTCGCCGATTTGCCGGAAGATTTCTTCTTTGTCTTTTGTGTATTGAGCCAGCGCGCCCGGATCACGCGCTTTGAATGCCGTCGCGAGGCGGTTGTTGGCTTCGGCCTGTTGGTGGATGATGGCTTGAAGCTTGTCCCGGCGAATCGCGGTTTGGTGACCCCGTTTCAGAGGAAGAGCGGCCAGCTTGTTTTCCCACGATCGGTAAAAAGGGACCAGTTGCGTCGCGATCCATTCGGCGTGCGCCGGGGCATCGCCGCCGCGCTCAATGGCTTCGAGTCCGGATTGGTTTTGTTTCGACATCGCCGATTCCTGATCGATGAACGGATGGTTGGTTTCGTCCAAGCTCAAGTCCTCGCGCACGCTATAGTCGAAGCGCGGCGTCAGCGCGACGCCGGCAACGATCATCACGATGATCGCGATGAGGCTCATGACGATCCGGCGTCCGGTCTGTCGGTCGCGGATCGCACGATCCACGGGCAATGCCACCAGCCAACCCATGGCGATGCCGCCGACCACGCCGCCGATGTGCGCGGAGTTATCGATGCCGGCGCGGGTGGCGCTGAAAACGATGTTGTAGACCGCGAACAACAGGGAGCTTTTCAGCAGCGAGGAATAAATGCTGGCGGGCAGTCCCTGTTTTTCGCGCAACAAGAAGCCGAGAATGGCGCCGTAAATTCCGAAGATGGCACCCGATGCGCCGGCGCTCCACGTTTGATCGCCGTGCCACGCGATGCTCGCAAAACCTCCGGCGAGTCCGCTGGCGAGATAAGTCAACGCGTAGAGCGTGCGTCCCTGGAGTTTCTCGACGAAATGGCCGGCTTGATACAGCGCCCACATGTTAAAGAGCAAATGAATCAGGCCGTAGTGCATGAACATGCTCGTGAGCAGCCGCCACCATTCGCCGTCGGTGGTCGCGGCGCCTTGGTTCGCACCGTAGAGAATATACGGCGTCATGCTTTTCACCTCGAGCCAGCCAGCGCCGAGCGCGGCCATGATCAGGTAAACAATAACGTTTAAGGCGATGATGACGTTTGTGACCGAGGTCCACGGGCTGGACGCGCCCTCCAGCGAACGAAGTCGCGTGCCGAAATCGCGCACGGCGACAAAGTCCGCGTCGATGGTGGCGGGGAGCAGCGATGCCACCGCTCGCGCGGCAGCGGCATCCGTGCAAAAAAACACGAAATGCCCGTCGCGACTGCCGGTGATTTTTCGGCGGGCGTCAAAACTGATCATTGGCCCGGAGACGGAGAGATTGTGGATTTCGTCCGCGGCAAACTCCCGCTCCAGCGCACTGCTTGAGAACCGGCTGCGCGATTGGCCGGAGAAAACATAAACCGGGCCGTCGGCCCGCGCCGTGAAGGTTCCCCGTCCTTTGAAATCTGAATTTTGGCTGCTGGTGCCGGGATGTTCGTAGACGATGGGAAAGGTTACATCCTGCGGGGGGATGGCGGACTCGGTTTGCATGGGTGAAGGATCAGACGCTGAGTGGTCGGTTCGGTAGCGGCAAGGCAACTGCGCGTCATGGCGGGGTTAAAAAAAAGACCGCCCAGTGGCGGTCTCGGATTTGCCTGAAGCGGTAATGACTTCAATTCGTGACGTCGAAGGTGGTGCTTTCCTGGCGAATCGTCTGATAAACCTTATACCATTCCTTCTGGGCGTCGCTATCGGTGTAAGACTTGAAGGTGGCCTCGTCGGCAAACTCCATGGCGATGACGTTGGCTTTACCGCCTTGGATTTTCAGCGTCTTGGTCCAGACGTGGGTGATGCCTTTGAAGGTATCGGGTAAAGCCTGCGCACCGTCGAGGGCCGCTTTGATTTGTTCGGGCGTAGCATCCTTTTTCCAAGCCACCGTGACGACGTGCATGATCGTCTTGGGAGCAGTTTGTTCAGAAGCGCGGGCGGTGCCGAGCGAGAGGAGGGCGGCGGTGACGAAGGCGATAAGTGACTTTTTCATGGATGGAGCCTTTGGGTGTAATGTTCACGTGCCGGTACAATCAACACCGGATTCGTCGTCGATTTGCCTTGATGCGTCTTCGACTGTCAACGCCGGATAACAGACTATTGAGACTTACGCAAAGAAGTGACCGAGACGACAGGCGTCGAGGCAGGGCGGACCACCGATACGTAACCACGCACTCGGATTTAACCACAGAAGACGCAGAACCCACAGAATGAAGATGTTTGAGGTTATGAAAGGATCGATTGATCGTCACCAAATGGTGGGCGCATCGGTCGGCTCAGATCTGAATTCCTTACGCTGATTTCTGTGTATTCAATGTGTTCTGTGGTGCTCTACTGAATTGTTCCGTATCGTATCGGTAGTCCGCCGCTTCAGGGGGTGCGAAAGACTGACCGCCCCTTCACCGGCCGTGCCAGCAGGTTTGTGCACGTGACTCTCCTGGTCGGAAACCCTGAACGGCGCTTTAAGGATAAAGCGCCCTACCTCCACCTGCTTCGTCACCTTTCATTGTAACGATCAATAGGAATTCGCGTTCCCGCGATTATTTGGCGGGCGCAGTCTTGGCGTCGGCGTCCTTCACGCGTTTTGCCACGATCTGTTCGGTGGCGAAATCGCCCACCACGCGGGTGAGTTTCATTTCATCGCCAGAAATTTTCCCGGTGTACGTAACAGTGAGGTCCGTGTCATTCAGATTCAATTTTTCGGCGAAGGAGACGGTGTCCGCTGCAAGTTTGATTTCACTGAGGACGGAATCGCCTTTGCCCATCGAATGGTCATAGCTGGCCTTGCCGGTGTACTTTCCGCCGTCGACCTTGAATTCAAAGGCGTATTTCTGTGGTCCGATCTGCGAGTCGAAATCCGCCTTCCATTTGCCGGCGAGCAGGTCGGCGGCTGATGTCAGCACGACGCCGCAGAAAGATAATGCGATTAGAAGAATTAATTTTGAGGGTTTCATGGTGGTTTAATTTGGCTCGGACGGGGGTTGCGACGCGGTGTCAGCCTGCACAATCGGGGAGCGTTTGAAATCGCATTTCAGCCATCGGCGCGACCCGAGATGGCGGCGAACGGTTCGGTTTGATGAGACGCTTAGCCCGCAACAATGCAATCGGAGTGGCCCACGAAACACACGAATGACACGAAAAGAAGCAGTTCCGGATAAAACGAACCCGGTTTTTATCTCACCAAACGGTGGATTGAATGGGACAACGAATCGCTGTGCCCCCGTCTGATTTTCGTGGGTTTCGTGGGCAAGTCTTCTGCCTGGATAGAGGGCTTAGCCGGCGGCGTCACTTCACTTCAAATGCTGGCGCAGAAAGGTGTCGATCAGTGTGAGGCTGGCTTCGTCGGTGAACGCCGGACCGCCGTGGCCCGAACCATGGAGCACTTTGAACGTTACCGAAAGCCCGGCATTTTCATAGGCACCCTCGAGTTCGTGAGCCTGGTTGATTGGCATCTGGGGATCGCGGTCCCCGTGGAGTAACAGGAGCGGAGGGTCGTTCGCATCGACGAAGAAAACGGGACTGGCCAGACGCGCAAGTTCGGGTTTGGCGTCTGGTCGTCCCCCGAGCAACAGCTCCAAAGCGGGCGCTCGCATTGCCAGCCCGTGAGGCGTCGATTGGGCCAGAATTGTCGTGAGGTCGCTCGCGCCGTAAAGATCGACGATGGCCTGCACGGCGGAGGAATCCTTGGGGAATTCACCTTCATTGCCTTCCAGTTCGGCAACGCCATTGGTCACTCCGACCAGCGCCGCGAGATGCGCCCCCGCCGACGACCCTGCGATAACAAAACGGTTTGTCGGATAGCCATAGTCAGCGGAATGGGCACGCAGAAAACGAATCGCGGCTTTGATGTCGTGGATTTGCGCGGGGAATCGCGCCACCGTGGACAAACGGTAGTCCACGCTCGCGATGCCCCAGCCGCGCTCAACCAGACCGCGGAGGTCAACCGCCGCGCGCGAGCCGGCGCGCCACGCGCCACCATGGACCCAAATAATCAAACCAGCGGGAGTTGGCGTGGCTGGCAGGTAAAGATCGAGTTTGAGGGGAATGCTTTCAACTTCCGCAAACGTGATATCCCGGATAATTTTTTCCGCGGAAGAGCCGATTGCCCCCGCACTGAGTGCGACAAGGGAAAATAGAAATTGGCGGAGTTTCATGCGAAGGTTGCGGGGTTGATTGGGAAGTGTGGGCGCTCAGTTTTCTACCTTGAACACAAAGACCGCGCCTTTTTCCGTGCCGACGGCGAGCAATGAGTCATCGGGTCGCCAGGCAAACTTCGTGGCGGTGGCCGGCATTTTCACCTCGGCGACCAAAGGATTTTTCCGGCTCGGGGACCAAAGGATGAATTCACCGGCGGCCGAGGCGGTGGCGAGCAGACCGTGCCGATGTTGAAACGCGGTCGCGCACACCCGCGCCGCGTGCGGGAGCAACTTGGGTTCGCGCCCTTCCGGTCCGGCGCCGGTGCAATCCCACACACACGCATCGCGGCCGCCACCGGTGGCCAGCCATTTGGAGTCATGACTGAAGGAAAGCTCCTTCAGTTTCGTCTCGTAACCGCTCATGTGAAATTCGTTGTCCTCGGCGGGAATCCACAGATGCACGGCGTTGTCGTGGCACCCCGCGACCAGCCAGCGACCGTCGGGTGACCAGGCCAGCGCGTGGATGGTGTTGCCATAGGCGAATTCCTTTTCCGCCGCGAAAGTGCCGGCGTTCCAATTGCACACTCCGCCAAAATAGGCGGCGGAACAAACCGCTCCGTCCGGCCGCCAAGCGAGCGCGGTGATGGTTTTGGGGGCATCCGGAAAAGTGTGCGGGATGGAACCGTCGGCATTGATCGCGAAAAGTTTTTTGCCGGCAGAAGCAAAAAGGTAGGGCGGATTATCCCTAATCCGCCGTTCAGGATCATGGCCGGCCTCGCTGCCCGGCGCGTTAGGGATAACGCGCCCTACCTGCCAGGCCAGTTGTTCCACCCACGCGTTGCCGAGTTTCGTTTCCGCCGTTTGTTGACCAGTCGCAGCATTCCAAAAGCGGACGAATCCATCCTGGCCGCCCGTGGCGAGCAGGTAGGGCGGATTATCCCTAATCCGCCGTTCCGGATCTCCGCCGCCTTCGACGCCCGGCGCGTTAGGGATAACGCGCCCTACCGCTGGCCCCCAAGCGATCGCGTTGGTCCCGCCATCGTGTCCGGCGAGCATCTGGCGCACGGTGCCGGTGGCGGCTTCGTAGAGGGTGATTCCACCGGTGGCGGACGCGGCGGCGAGGAGCGCGCCGTCGGGTGACCACGCGAGGTCGATCCCATAATCGTCGAGCGTTGCCGCCCAGTGCTTGGAGAGATTCATCAGGAAGGATAAAGATAAGAAACCTAACCGCACGGCTGTCCAGTTATGAGTAGTTGATCTCTAATTGTTTAAAATCGCTGGCAGGTTCGGTTTGGGCATCAATCACCACAATCAGCTCTGAGAGTGCGATTTGCTCCATTGAAGCGATGCGGACGATTTGCAGGATTTCCCGGAGTGACGGTGGGAGCTTCATCCGGCGTTTGGCGATGGCCACGAGGAGAAACGCGCAGAGCGCCGACCAAATTTGCACCCGCACGCCATTGAATGAGGTGCTATAAAATCCGCGCAAGCGCAGGTGCTGTTTGATCCAGCGAAAGAACAATTCGAGGGCCCAGCGTCGCCGGTAAATCTGCGCGATCATCAAGGCGGCCAGTTCAAATTGATTGGTGATAAAGACCAGGGCGTTGCCGTTCTCTGGATCAACCTAACTGATCCGGCGCAGCGGGGAGGGATAGCCGACGCGGCCAGCGGCCGAACTGAGTTTGATCGTTTGGTCGCAACGCAGTCCGGTGGATTTATCGACGGAGCGAGAGTGCTTGACCACAAACCGGGTGTTCGCCTTCAAGCGCGTGACGAAGAACGCCCCAGCTTGGTGCGGCCGATAGAGCCGCGCAAAATCCAAGTAGCCGCGATCCATCGCATGGTAACTCCCGGCTTGCACCGGCAACTCGTCGAGCGAAGCCACCTCGTGGCGTTTCCCCTCGTGCAGACTGGCGAAAACGGGAATGCCACCCCGCAGATCGAGCAGCACATTGAGTTTCACGGAAGCGAGATCTTTCTTCCAACGCGCCCAAGGAAACAAAGCCAGACTCAACTCGATGACGGTCGCATCCAACGCGAACAGATCCGCCTCCAAGCCAAGTTCCGGCGGCAGATCCGCGCAGAGTCTTTGGGCCCGACGCATCAGGACGCCGGCGATCTCGGCGAAGACGCGCCAGTCGCGATGATCGTTCGCGTACGCCAGATTCGTCCGGGTCACTCGACCGCGAATGCCCATCTGATAGGAAAGTGCCGGGCGCGCACTCAGACAGGTTTCGATCCCGCGCAGGCTTTCGCGATAAGTCAGCTGCGCAAAAACCATCGCCGCAAAATGGTCGTAGGGCCGCAGCGTCCGCGAAGCGCGCGGCAGCGGAAACCGCGCCGCAGTTCGGGCCAATTCCGTAGCATCCAAACCGGCCAGGATCCGGGCGAAAACCGTCGGGGCGTTTTTCATTTTTAGCCCGCAACAGCACTTATTGCCCTTTTCGGGTCCCGCTCGAAGACACCTCGATTATTGTGCTACTCACTATTCCTCGAAGCTATGCGAAACTCCAATCAGTCCTTAACTGGACAGCCGTGGTCGTAGGTCTCGAATTTCACTGGGTAAAGCCTTCCCACTGGCGCAGCGCGACCGCCTGGTCGGGTCCGCGTTTTCCCACCTGCAATAAGTCGAGGTAGTCTGGATGTCATTCACCAAGGTGTAGCCGCCCGCCTCCTGAGCTTCAAAAATCTCCGGGTTGTGGAGTTCCTCCAGCATCAGTCCATAACATCCTGGTCTTTGAAAGCGGTGGGTAAATACAACACACACCACTTGGTGCTTTTGGGCGTAATTTCTCAGATAGGCTATTATTCAGTCCCGTCCCATAGGAAGCGGACGTGGGGATTGAAGTGCTTGCGCGGGAGCGTAAGCAAGGTGGTGACGGGAACCAGAGCGATTGCTGATTTTAGATCGTCGGGCTGGTTTTAGAGTGAGT
>JAYVMJ010000254.1:0-5097 GCA_043759025.1 Verrucomicrobiota bacterium
CGGAATTACCGACATCGGCAAAGGCTCGGCCGTCAGTGTCACCCGCGTCCTTCCCGATGGTTCGAAAAAAGTCTTCGTCATCGACGTGGATAACGTCATCAAGGGAAAGAAGGACCAGAAGAACGATGACAACACCCTCCTCCTCCAACCCGGCGATGTCGTCTACGTGCCCGAGCGCTTGATCTGATCGCTGCCAATGCCTGCGTTCGATCTTCCACCCCATTCAGGCACCGGTCGAGGATCCGGTTCTTCGCTGCATGGCAATGACCAGCAGATCGCCGAACGGCGTTCGCTGCGGGATTATTATGTGATATTGCGGGAGCGGCTCTGGATTGCACTGCCCATCGCGCTGCTCGTCGCGATTTCCCTCGGTTACTATCAGGCCCGTGAAACCCCGATGTATTCCAGCACGGCCACGATGCAATTCGAGCGCCCGGAACGCGTGGTGCTCAATGAGCAGGTCGTGGATTCGTCCATTCGCTCTGAAGCCGATCTCAACACCCATCTCAAATTTCTCGAAAGCGCCCGGTTGCAGTCGATGGTGGCCCAGTCGCTGACGGCCGACGAAGTAAAAATCCTCCAACGGCCCTACCTCAAGCAGCTTTCTCCGGGCGTGCCGCCTCCGGCCGCCGCTTCGATCCTCGGCTCCATGACGCCGCAGTCGATTCGCAACAGCTACCTGATTACGCTTTCGGTCACGCATCGTGATCCCGAGGCCGCGGCATTGATCGCAAATCGCTACGTTGACCAGTTCATGCGTTATCTCATCGAAAACGTCGGCGGGAAAAACGAGTTCGCCGTCGATTACCTGCGCAGCCGCAGCGAGGAACTGCGCAAGGAATCCGAGGCCGCCGAAGGCCGCCTCCAGGAATATCGCCGCAAAAACAACCTGGTCTCAGTCGACAACAGCATAAATATCGTCAGCGAACGTCTGCGCGCCATCAATGCCACGCTGACCACCGCGCGTCTCGCGCGTCTCGATATGGAGAATCTGCTCGGCCAGATCGAGCGCATGAAAGGCGACAAACAAACCCTCCTCGAAATCGGCTACATCTCCAGCTACGGAACGATTCCCTCGCTAAAGGCCCAGTTGGCCGAACTGACCAAGCAACAGTCGATCCTGAGCGAACGCTATTTGGAAAAGCATCCAAAGATGATCGATCTCGCGAACGCCATCGAGGTGGTGAAGTCGCAGCTCAGCCACAACATCGACCAATCCATCGCCGATCTGCGGACGCAATACGTCAAACTTCAAGAGACCGAAGCGTCGTACACCAAGGAATATCAGGAAGCAGAAAAGGACCAATTGCGCCTCGGCGAACTCTCCGTGGATTTCAAGAGCCTCGAGAACCAGGCTCAGGTCGCCAAGAGCAACTACATCCAGATTCTCGACCGGCTCAATCAGACCACCACTTCGAAAAACCTGGAAAACATCCCCGTCAAACCGCTCGACCGCGCGGTTCCCGCGGGTGCACCGTATACGCCGAATCTGCGCAATATCATCAAAACCTGCGTCGGCCTCGGTCTCCTGATTTTCGTGGGCGTCGCTGTCGGCCTCAGCTTCATCGACGACCGCGTGAAAAGCGCGTGGGACATCGAAAGTTTCATCGGCACCCATCTGCTGGGCATCATCCCCGAGTTGAGCGGGATTCCCGACGAAGAAAAACATTCGTTGGTCACCACGGCCAAAACATCGCCCGCTTCCGAGGCGTTTCTCAGCGTTTATAGCGCGGTCAAGATCCAGTCGAAACTCGACTTCCCGAAGAGCATCCTCGTTACCAGCACGATTCCCGGCGAAGGCAAAACGATGATCAGTTGCAACCTCGCCGCCGCCTTTGCCCGTCACGGCAAACGGGTCTTGATCATCGATTGCGATCTCCGCCGGCCGATGCTGCACCGCCATTTCAAACACACTAACGAAACCGGCCTCATCAACTGGTTCGAAGCGGGGGCTAAAATCACGCCCGATCCGCTTACGGATCCGCTGCTTGGTTTGATCAAAGTGGACGAAAATCTTTACCTCCTGCGCTCGGGTGGACGTTCCAAAGGCCCTACGGAATTGCTCGAACGCCCGGTGTTCGGACAGTTTTTGGAGAGCATGAAGAAACACTTCGACTTGGTCGTGGTCGATTCTCCTCCCATGGGCGCGGTCACCGATGCGCTCCTGCTTTCCGAAAGCACCGATGAAGTCGTCTACGTCTGCCGCTTCAATTGCGCTTATCGCAAACACATCCGACTCTACATCAAACAACTCAGGGACAATAAAGTCGAACTGCTCGGCGTCGTCCTCAATGGACTCTCGGAGCGGCGTATCGAGTACTACAGCAATTACCGGTACTACCGGAGCTACAAGAAATACTATGGCTCGCAGTCGTAGCGAAAGGCGGGCAGCGCAACGCAAGAAGACCGCTTGTCATTTTGTGCGATGTGATGAATTCAAGATTTTGAGAAAATAATGTCCTCCGCACCTACTCCGCCTTCAGCTTTTTTGCCCGCCAACTACGACGCCAAGCGCCCCGTTGCCTTGATCGCGGGCCGCGGCCGCTACCCGGTTATCACGGCTGACGCGATTCGGCGCGCCGGAGTTCCGTTGCGACTGATCGCAATGGACGACGAGACCGACCCAGCATTCGTGGCAAGTTTTCCAGCGACCGAGAGAGTAACGCTCAACGTCGGACAAATCGGCAAGATGCTCGAAGCCCTGAAATCTTTCGGCGCCGGCTATGCGTTGATGGCCGGTCAGGTGAAACCGAAACGTCTGTTTCACGGCCTCACGCCCGACCTGAAGGCAGCCTCGATTCTTTTTTCCCTGAAACGCCGCAACGCCGAAACCATCTTCGGCGCGATTGCGGCCGAAATTGAAAGGATCGGCGTCACCCTGCTGGACGCCCGGGCTTTTATCGACGACGAAATGGCGACGGCTGGCGCGATGACCGGACGAAAACTGCCGATCGACGACGAGTACCTGAACCACGGCATCCATATTTCCCGGGAAATTGCCCGTCTCGATATCGGTCAGGGTTGTGTGGTCCGCAAAGGAACAGTGATTGCCGTGGAAGCGTTCGAGGGCACCGACGACATGCTGCGTCGCGCCGGCACCTTCAAGACCGACGAAACTCTTTTTGTGAAGACCGTCAAAGCGAAGCAGGATTTCCGTTTCGACGTTCCCGTCTTCGGACTGCGCACACTTGAAACCATGCACGAAGCCGGCCTCGCCGCCGCGGCGTTGGAAGCGGGCAAGGTCATCGTCCTCGACAAGACCGCCGTGCTGAAACAGGCGAAGACGTGGAACATTGCCCTCCACGGATTTTGAGGGCATTGAGCCGACTGTTTCATTCCTGCCGCGCGCTTGCTTGCACTTTTCCGCTTACAGTTTCACCTTTTGACCATGCCCGCCGATATCGTCGAAGTTGCCATTAAAGGCCTGATGCCCACGTCCACCGGATGTGCGGTGTTTCTGGGCAATGACGACAAGGTTTTCGTTATCTATGTCGATTCCAGCGTCGGCAGCGCCATTTCTATGACGATCAACGGCGTGAAAAAAGAACGCCCGCTGACGCACGATTTAATCGGGCATATGCTGCTGGGTTTCGAGATTACCCTCGAGCGCATCGTGATCAACGACGTCAACGACGGTACCTATTTCGCCCGCATCATTCTTCACATGCAGAACGAGCTGGGCCGCAAATTCCTCGAACTTGATGCCCGCCCCAGCGATTCCATCGTCCTCGCCCTGCAGCACAAACGCCCAATTTTTGTCGCCCGTAAAGTCTTCGATCTGGTCGAAGATATGAGCGAAATCCTCGAGCGCGTCCTCAAGCAGCAGAAGGAAGAGACCAAGGACGAAGGGGATCAATAAACCGTTGGCCGATCAGCCCCGGGACCGCCGAGCCCCAGCTCAGCGGGAGCGGTTCCAATTAAGTCGTAGCCGATTTCAGACATTTGATTTTTAGCCGCGAAAGAACGCAAAGGTCTCATAGATCATTCGGTTGAACGTTTCTTCCTTTGTGTTCCCTGCGTTCTTTTGCGGCTATACTTCAGTTTCAGCCGTTTTAGCCTGACGATGTCGCGTTGAGGCCCCCTCAACGCCCAGCAAACTCTCCTTGCCAGTCATTCCGGGCCCAGCGAAGAATCCAGCCGCTTGAACGCCGCCGCCACCTCCTCCCGCCTGCTTCCCTCCGCGATCATTCCCGGCCAGCCGTTGACCGCGCTGGCCCCGATGCAGGACGTGACTGATCTGCCGTTCATGCGGGTCGCAGCACACTATGGCGCGCCGGATTATTTCTTCACCGAGTTTTTCCGCGTGCACAGCCAGTCCCGTCCGGAAAAACATATTCTCCGTTCGATCACGGAAAACAAAACCGGTCGGCCGGTTTTCGCCCAACTCATCGGCGAACACGTTCCCGACATGGTCCGCACCGTGAAGGACCTGTTGAATTATCCGATTGCCGGCATTGATCTGAACATGGGCTGCCCGGCGCCAAAGATTTATAAGAAGAACGTCGGTGGCGGTCTGCTGCGCGATCCCGCCAAAGTCGACGAACTGATCGGTGCCATGCGCGACGCGACTCCCGGACTTTTCACGGTCAAAATGCGCATCGGTTTTGAAACCACCGAAAACTACGATCCGATTCTCGCGCTCATCAACAAACACTCCGTCGATCTCCTCAGCGTCCACGGACGGACGGTGAAGGAAGGTTACCGGAGCGAAGTTCACTACGACTTTATCGGTCACGCCGCCCGTGCAGTTTGTTGTCCCGTCCTCGCCAATGGCAATATTGCGTCGGCTGAGAAAGCCGCCACCGTTTTGGCGGAAACCGGCGCGGCCGGGGTAATGATCGGTCGCCACGCCATTCGAAACCCGTGGATCTTCCGGCAATGCCGCGAACGCCTTGAGGTAGGGCGGATTACCCCTAATCCGCCGTCCCCAGCGCCTCGCGCGGTCTTCCAACCCACCCTCGGCGACGTGCGCGAATACGTCGAGCGACTCTATCGCGAAACGCAGCAACCCGGCGTCCCCGAGGCCGCTCACGTGGCGAAGATGAAGAAGTACCTTAACTTCGTCGGCCAGAGCGTGGACCCGGAGAGTGCGTTCCT
>JAYVMJ010000255.1:0-2760 GCA_043759025.1 Verrucomicrobiota bacterium
AGTAGGATCAGCAGGGTTGTGGCGATCACCGAAGGTCCCACGACCGCCCCAAAAATTGCGCCTGCCCAAGTAAAGCGTTCGCCGGAAGAATTGGAAAAAATTCGCGGTCAATACTTGGATAATTTTATCAAGCATTTGCCCTGATTTTGTGGACGATTCCGAGCTCCTTTCCAATTTGCGTTCGCGCACCGATGTGCGCCTGGCGTGTTTTGGTTTGATGGCGGTGTTAGCCGTTTATCTTGGATTTCTTGGACTATCGGTTCCGCAGGCGGAATCGCTGATAAAATACGGGGCCTATTATGTGCTGCTTTTCACGTTTGTCGCGTGGGTGTGGTCGCTCGTTCGTCTCTGGCGAATGCGAAAGCCGGAGGAGGCGTGCTATTCCCGCCGCGAGAAAATCGGCGTAGCCTTGCTGGTGATCCTTTTCACGGGAGTCTCGATTGCCCACGAAAATTTTCGCAGTAAGATTCTGAACGATGAGTTCGTCCTGCAATCCACTGCATTCAATATGCATTTTTTCCGTGAATCAGTGGCGATGGCGCGAGGATATGAAGTTCTGGGAACCTTTCTCTCGACGGATACATTTTTGGATAAAAGGCCCAATTTTTATCCGTTCATGGTCTCGTTGGTCCACGATCTCACCGGCTATCGGGTCAATAATGCGTTTTATTTGAATTCGGCGTTGATGGCGGCGACGCTTGCCCTGGCGTATGCGGTCGGGCGCCGTCTGTCCGATTGGAAAGGAGGAGCATTGGCGGTGACGTTGCTGGGTTCTCTCCCCGTTTTTGCATTAAACGCCACCGGATCCGGGATGGAGATGGTCAATCTAACCATGCTGCTTTCCGCAGTGTTGCTTGGGGCTAAGTACCTCGACTCCCCGGACGGAGCACATCTTTCGGCATTCTTGCTGGCCGCAGTGCTACTGGCGCAGTGTCGGTATGAATCCGTGCTCTATGTTGTTCCTGCCGCAGGCTTGGTTTTAACGGGATGGTACCGAAACCGTCGCATTACGCTTTCGTGGACCGCAGTCGGAGTGCCGTTGCTTCTGATCCCGGTGGCGCTTCAAAATAAAGTTCTATCCAATAGCCCGGCGCTGTGGGAAATGAAGAAAAATCAGACCAGCCGTTTTGGACTGGAGCATGTGGCCGGTAATTTTAAGGCGGCGGTCAATTTCCTCTTTTCGTTCGATCAGCATCAGGCTAATTCGCTCATTCTGTCGGTGATTGGGCTCGCGGGCCTGATTTGGTCTGCGGCCGGATTGGTGTTTCTCTGGAAACGCCGTGCTTCCATGGGCTCCTTGCAGCTCGCGTGGTTGTTTTTTGCGTTCGGGGTTATCGCGAACACGGTGCTTCTGTTTTTCTACTTTTGGTCTTCATTCATGGATCCGATGGCGACCCGTTTCTGTCTGCCGCTTTATCTTTTGATGGTGTTTGTTGGTGTAATGTTTGCGGATTGGCTGGACTCGCGGGGGCCGGCAACCGGGTTGTTTTTATTGGCCACGGTAGTGTGCTTTTTTGGATTTTCCGTTCCCAAACAATCGCTGCACTTTTATTCGCGATTGGGAATTGATGAGATCGAATGGGAACGACGTTATATCGCTTCACTCCCACCCGCGCAAAGAATCATTCTCGCGAATAACTCCACCATTGTTTGGCTGCTCGATAAAACACCTTCCATTCTGCTCAACCGCGCGAGACTGGTGGCGGATCGGCTGCACTATCAACTGGGAACTTCGAACTTTCAGGAGATTTTGGTTTTGCAGGCGTTGCGGCCAATGACTCCCGAGGGAGATCACGACATAATTCCAGAGGATCGCCTGCCAGGGACTTATCATTTGGAAACACTGGTGGAAAAGCGTTTTGGCACTAAAATAGCCAGAATAAGTCGCTTGGTCAGCGTCGATCTGGATAACAAGCCCACGCATGAGAAACAGTGACGGATTGCAAACCTACGATCTCTCCCTGCTAAACCGCAGTTTGGAGAAATGGCGCAACTCCGCCGCGTTGCGCGCTGTTTATGCGAGCATCTTTGGGGAGATGCGTGCGCATTTGGTTGGCGGCAGCATACTGGAGATTGGCTCGGGCATTGGAATGGCGCACGCTTATTTCCCGGAATTGGTTACAAGCGATATTGTCGCAACCGAGTTTGTTGATCGCGCGATTTCGGCCTATGCCATTCCGGCCGAGCGATGGAATAACATTATCGCGATCGATATGCTCCACCACCTGCAGGAGCCGTTGCGCTTTCTGGAAAGTGCGGCGAAGGCTTTGGTTCCCGGTGGTCGGATCGTTCTTGCCGAACCGGCGGGCACTTGGTGGGGCTGCCATTTCTACCGTTGGTTTCACCATGAACCGTGCCGGTCAAACGAAGTCCAACCCCCTTTCAGTTTCAAAACGGATCCAGACGGCGGTTTTGCGAACATGGGAATCGGATTTGCGTTGTTCAATCGGGAACGAGAGGCGATGGTTGCCACGCTCAAACAATATCAACTTGATCTGATAAGTGTCCGTTACCGCGATTTATTGGCCTATCCCGCCACTGGTGGTTTTTCGCGCAGCGCGTTGCTACCGGCAAGTATACTACGAGCGTTGCTGGCGGTCGAGCAGATCCTCCCGCAGTTCGTCATGCGCCATCTTGGGTTGCGGATGATCGTGGTTCTGGAAAAACGACGAGCCGCATGAACCTGCGTGAACACTTTGATTGGGTGGCCGACAACGATGCCCGTGCGCGTCGTGAGCAGGAGGGATTTCACGAGCAACT
>JAYVMJ010000256.1:0-3910 GCA_043759025.1 Verrucomicrobiota bacterium
ACGCGTATGACGATCCTTGTTGCCGATGACCACGAGACAAACCGCAAACTGCTTTTTGCGATTTTATCCGCCGAGGGCTACGAGGTGGAATTGGCGTGCGATGGGGGTGAGGCGCTTGCGAGATTACAGACCGTGACCGGTCCAATGGTGGCGCTGATCGATTGGCAGATGCCCGTCCTTGCGGGAATTGATGTGTGTCGAGAAGCTCGGAAAGGGGCGAATGCGAATATGCTTTTCCTCATCATCGTCACCGTGCGCGATAGCGCGAAGGACACCGTGACCGGTTTGGAGGCGGGAGCAAACGACTATGTTACAAAGCCCTTCGACAATGCGGAATTGCTCGCGCGAGTTCGCATCGGATGCAAAATGGTCGAATTGCAGGAATCGCTTGGCCGCCGGGTGATCGAGCTCGAAGAGGCCATGGCGCAAATCAAACAGTTGAAGCGTTTTTTGCCGATCTGCAGCTATTGCAAAAAAATCAGGGATGACGATGACTCCTGGCAGGAAGTCGAAGAATATTTTGCGGATAAGGCGGATGTCAGTTTCAGCCACGGCGTCTGTCCTGAATGTGGAATCAAACATGTTCGTCCCCAGTTGGAAAAAATGGGGATGCTCCAAAGTGACATCGACCGTCTTTGTCCGCCATCGAACCCCTTCCGCCCATGAAAGTCTTGATCGCAGATGACAACGCAACCAACCGCAAGTTGCCATCAGCCCGCCGAACCGCGCTTCCGGCTCCCCCGCGCGTGTCTGGAAGTACTCGCCAAATTTCGCCAACCGGTCGGCATTATCACCAAGAATTTCCTCGTGACCCGTGATCTCGACTTACTCGCAGAACTCGCGCGCAACGACTGCGCCCACGTGACCATCACGATCACCACACTCGATGCGGAACTTGCCGGTAAACTCGAGCCTCGCGCCGCGCGCCCCGAGCATCGCTTGCGCGCGATTCGCCTGCTCACGGATGCGGGCGGGCCCGTGGGCGTGAACATCGCTCCCGTCATGCCGGGGCTAACCGATCACGAACTGGCGGGCATTCTCGCAGCGGCCGCGGAAGCTGGCGCCACCCCGGCAAATTATATCGTGCTACGTCTCCCGCATTCCGTGAAAGACGTTTTTCTGCAATGGCTCAACACCCATGAGCCCGGAAAGAAAGAGCGCGTGCTGTCGCGCATTCGCGATCTACGCGGCGGAAAATTATACGACGCCACCTTCGGAACCCGGATGCGGGCGAGGGCATTTTCGCCGAACAGCTCGCCCAGATGTTTTGCATCGCCGCTCGCCGCGCCGGTTTAAATCGCGAGAACCGCTCCCTCTCCGCCGCGCATTTCCGACGTCCCGGCGGCGCGCAAATGGACTAGTTTTAACTTTTCTCGAACAAGTATTCCAAACCCGCCCGAAAGGCATCTGGCAAGACATTGAAATGATTGCGAAGCGCGAAAATGCGCGTGGTCACGTCGAGCCCGGAAAAAGGTTTGGTGGTTAACTGCAATTCCAGCAACGCCAGGTCCCCGGTCATGGAGGCTGAATCTTTTTCGCCTACACTGAGAAATAACCGCACCGGCAAGGCCGCGCTTTTCGCGTGCCGTTGGGCCGCGAGCTGGAGAATGTTGCGGTCGTCCCACCAGATCGAGGGGGCGCTCGCCAGATAATGCGTGAAAAAGAGCGGTTGCTGCCAGAGTGCGTAAAGCACGAACAGGGAACCCAAGGAATGACCGCCGATCCCCCGGCGTTTCTCATCGAGCGAATAACGTTTCGTGAGATCAACCCAGAGTGTCTGCGTGACAAATTCCATGAATTTCGCCGCGCCACCGCTCGTTGGTTCGTCGCTGTGCGCCGTTTGCGTGTAATCCCGGCCGCGTTTGTTCGCCGATTTCGAATAACTCGCCCCATAACCCACGCCGACGAGCAAAACCCGTGGAACCGTTCCCGCGTCACTTGCCTTGCGATAGGCGTCCACCGCCGCCGAAAATTGATCATCGCCATCCATGAAAAGGATGACCGGCCAAGGACCGTCAGTACCCTTGGGCTCCTCCACATAAATGGAGTACTCGGTGCCGGTCTCAAGCGAAAGAATCTTAAATGCGGGTTTCATGACGTGGAAAGAAATTCGTGAGGCTCGTTACGCCTCGACCACTTCCACGCTTTCCAATTCGCCGTCCGCGATCTGCACTGAAACCGTCATCGGCCGGCAGCACACCTCGCAATCGACAATAAATTCCGCACTGCCTTCGCTCAGATCCAACGCCAGCGAAAACGTTTCTCCGCAGTGCGGACATTCAATGGAAAGAGAGTCGGTCATCGTGAACCCAGCAACGTGTCTCAACATTCCCGTTCGTCAAATTCCAACCCGGCCCGGCTTTCGAAAGCGCTGAGCGACCTCACCGCGTGCCGGACAAAAACGGAATCAGAAACGCCGAGGGAGGACGCTAAATCGGAAAGCGCCGCTTAGGATTCACGAATTTGACAGGAACCTGCGAAAACCCTGAGGCCGCGGGTTAAGGAAACAACCCAGACCCCACTACCGCGCCCGCGGCGGCCCCGACCACTCTGCCGCCCCGCGTTGAGCGCGACGCTGACCCGGCTGTTTCTACTCCGCGCGGAGCGCAATCACTGGATTAGTCCGGCCCGCGCGGCGTGCCGGAAGGTAGCAGGCAAGCAGGCCGGCCCCACCAAGCGAAAACGCGACCCCAAAATGCAATCCGATACCGGGCAGCCGGAGTTCAGGCATCGTTTGCCGGTAGATTTGGCTCACCCCGTAGGCGCCGGCCAAACCTACGATTAGTCCGCATAGAATCAGCCGTCCGCCTTGGATCAGAATCAACCGGAGAATGGCGGAATAATCCGCCCCCAAGGCGAGCCGGATGCCGATTTCGCGGGTTCGCTGCATCGTCAACTGGCTGATGACGCCATACAGGCCGATCAGCGCGATGAGCAGCCCGACGCAGGCAAACACGCTGAGCGTTAAAATCATGAAATTGTTCGCGGCGAGCGCATCCTCGAAAATCTGCGGCACCCCGCCAATTTGCTGGATCATGATGTCCGGGTCCACCTGCGCGACAGCATCGCGGAAGGGTTTGATCAGCGCGTCAGCGGGCTGCGAACTTTTGACGATCAGATCGTACCACAATCCAAACTCCTGCTGCACGCCGCAGTAAATCTGCAGACGGGAAGCTGGGGCGTCGAAGTTGATCGGCATCATCACGTCGCCGACCACTCCGATCACTTCGTTCCATTGATCTCCATCCGCAAATTTCACGCGTTTGCCAATCGCTCTTTGGCCGGGCCAGAAACGTTTGGCCATCGTCTCATTGATCACCAGTAAGCGCCGGTCTCCTTCCTGCGCGGACTCGGGCAGGAATTGTCCCTCCTTCAGCGGAATGCCGAGCGTCGCGTTGAAACCGCCGTTCACTGGATGCAGAAACGCCAGCGGTTCCCGGCCCGGCGCCGCCGCTGGCGCGCCCTCGACCACAATTCTTTTCTGGTGGGGAAATCCGTAGAGCGGCGCCAGTTCGCAGACCGCAGTGTCGGTCACCCCGGGAATCTGGCTTAACTTGGTCCGCAACGCCTGGAGCATGGCCAATCGTTTCGCGCCATCCTTGTAAGAGTTGTAGTCAATGTTCGCCATGCCGCTAAACAGTCCGGCCGGCTGCCAGCCCAGGTCGCGTTTCAAAAAATTTCTCGCGGCCACGCCGAAGGAGAGCGCAGCGCTGACCAGGACCAGCGCGAGCGCGAGTTGACCTGCGATCAACGTGAACTTCAGGCGCCGCTGAGCGCGACTGGTGGTGCTCCCGCGCGAACTTTCCTTCAACGCATCGCCGGTCGAAACACGCGAGGCCAGCCAAGCTGGGGCGAGACCAAACGTCAGCGCAGTGACCAACGCGGCCACCGACGCGAAAAGAATCACGCG
>JAYVMJ010000257.1:0-7098 GCA_043759025.1 Verrucomicrobiota bacterium
GTTTTCGCCGGCCGCCCATTTCCTCGGTTTCACCCCGCTGCCTCTAGTGTTTTTCCTCTGGATGGTGGCATTCCTTATCGCTTACAGCGTGCTGACACACACGGTTAAAACGTGGTTTGCCCGCCGCTTCGGCGCTGATTAAACCATGCGCAGTATCCTCAACGCTCTACAAGATGGCCGGCTCTTCGAGCTGCCTGACAACGGCAAGCCCCGATCACTGACGTTTTTGGCGCGAATTCTCGATGCCAACCCCGAAATCGAGGTTGGCACGGATGCCATCGAAGAAATCCAACGGCGAGAACAGGAGTGCAACACCGGGATCGGGTTGGGTGTTGCTGTGCCACATGTTCGGGCCAAGCGGGAAGAGGGTGAGCTATTTTGCGCAATTGGGTGGTCAGGCCAAGGAATCGATTACGGAGCCTCCGATGCGCAGCACGTCCACCTCGTGTTCATGTATTACATTCCGGGGGCGCAAAAAAATGTTTATCTAAAGGAGATTTCGAGTCTCTTCAAAGCCGTTCGCAAGAGTGGAGGAATGGACTCAATCGCGCATGCTCCTGATCTCGTCACAGTCCGGAATCTTTTACTGGATTGGATCGGCCTGGCTTCGGACGATTCGGGACCAGAAGCCGTTGCGCGAATGATAAAGCTCGACCTAAAGCATGGTCAGACGGTGCCCCCTATGGAAGAGATTGCCGCTTCGACTTTGCCATCAGCTGTGTGGGCTCCTGATGTGGCCGCGCCGGCATTGCCTGTCACTGCCACCACTCAGGTTATCGTATTCTCTGTCATGGTCGCTCCCCCTGCGACAGCGCTTGTGCTCTCGCACGACGGCACGTGGGGAATCGAATTGGAAAAGGAGCGCGATCTGGCGGTGCGTTTGTCAGCTGGGCAGCCTTTCATCGCGGCCGGCCGGCAAATCCATATCACTGGCACGGCGCGTTTTGCTGGTGATCGAATGATTCACTATTGTGTCGCCATTCTGGTCGCGAGTTGAGCGGGTGTTTGTGCTGCCTGTCTTTCGGAAAGTTATCGGGTCGCTCGGCCCATCCACCTGCCGCCAATTATGATGCCGACGATCACCAAAACAGGGCGGATGATCAGATCAATTTTGTTCTGAATCGGCAGCGTTGCCAGCAAGGCGATTACCTAAGCCAAGCCTGGCTCGCTCATCAAGATGAGGCCAAAGCGGCACGAACTTTTTCTTCAGCAGCTGGAGTGCGATCACGGCTCCTACGCCTAAACAAAAACAACTCGGTTGTATAGTTTATTTATTGACGACTTTTAGATCCGACTGCCCGTTTTCAACTGAGGCCGAGCCGGGGCTCGGCGTTCCCGGGGCGGGACTCTGAAAACCCGCCCGGAGGTCGGGTTCCACCCAATTACTTCTTCTTGTTCATCGCGGCGGTGAACCAATCATCGTGGAGCGACTGCGGAGCGCGAGGCGCGGCGGGCCGGGCGGCTTGACCCGGGTTCGGACGCAATTGGCCCGGACCGGTCACGGGCCGCCCGGACGCGCCGGTCGCCGAACGGGCGCCCAACTCGGGTTTACTGCGCATCGAGAGCGCGATGCGGTTGCGCGGGAGATCCACCTCGGTGACGGTCACCATGACTTTTTGGCCGGGTTTCACCACCGACGCCGGTTCCTTCACGAAAGTATCCGCGAGCTGGCTGACATGCACGAGACCGTCTTGGTGCACGCCCACGTCGACGAAGGCGCCGAAGGCCGTAACATTCGTCACGATTCCGGGGAGTTTCATGCCGGGTTTTAACTGCTCAGGCTTGCTGACGCCCTCGGCAAAACTGAACGCTTCAAATTGTTCGCGCGGATCGCGGCCGGGTTTCGCCAACTCGGCCATGATGTCCGTCAACGTCGGCAACCCCACGGTTTCGGTCGCGTAATTTCCCAGCTTGAGCTTCGCGCGCAGGTTTCCGTCGCGCATGAGGTCCGCGACCGTCACGCCCAAATCTGCCGCCATCTTTTCCACGAGCGCGTAACGCTCCGGGTGAACCGCGCTGCCGTCGAGCGGATTGGCCGCACCGTGGATGCGCAGGAATCCCGCCGCCTGCTCGAATGCCTTCGGGCCCAGTCGGGATATTTCCTGCAATTCCGCGCGCGTCTTAAATGGTCCTTTCTCGTCGCGCCGTGCGACGATGTTGCCGGCAATCGCGGCGTTCAGGCCCGACACGTAACTCAACAACTGCTTCGAGGCGGTGTTCACCTCGACGCCGACGCCGTTCACGGTGCTGACGACGGTGTCGTCAAGCGAGCGCTTCAAGGCGGATTGATCGACGTCGTGCTGATATTGCCCGACACCGATGGATTTCGGATCGAGTTTCACCAGCTCCGCGAGCGGGTCCATCAGCCGGCGGCCGATCGAGACGGCGCCGCGCACGGTTAGATCGTACGTGGGAAATTCCTCGCGAGCCACTTCGCTGGCCGAATAAATCGAGGCGCCCGATTCGTTAACCATCACCAGGACAATCGAAGGGGCGAGGCCCAATCCGCGCACGAAGGCTTCCGTTTCGCGTCCACCGGTACCGTTGCCGATGGCCACGGCCTCGACTTGGAAAAATTTCACGAAGCCTTCCATCTTCTCCTTCGCCTCGACCGCGTGGCGGTCGGGATAGACCACGTCGTTGTGCAACAACTTCCCCTGCCGGTCGAGCAACACGACTTTGCAACCGGTGCGAAAACCGGGATCGATGGCCATGACCACTTTTTGCCCGAGCGGAGCGGCGAAGAGCAATTCGCGGAGATTGTCGGTGAACACCTTGATCGCCACCTCGTCGGCGCGCTTTTTCGACTCGAGCCGCATTTCGGTTTCCATCGCGGGACAAAGCAGGCGTTTCACCGCGTCCACCACGGCGAGCCGAACCTGTTCCCCCGCGGGATTCTTTGCCCGGACGAAAATCGGCTCGACCTCGGCCTGACCGGCCAGCTCGTCCGGCAGAGTGACGCGCATCATCAACATCGACTCCTGTTCACCGCGGCGGATCGCCAGCAATCGATGGCTGGGCACTTTGGCGAGCGGCTCGCTCCATTCAAAGTAGTCCTTGAATTTCGCGGCCTCGACTTCCTTTCCGGTGAGCACCTTCGAGGAAATCATCGCGGTGCGCTGATACACGTGGCGCAACCGGGCGCGCGCGTCCTTGTCGTCGCTGACGCGCTCGGCGATAATATCGCGGGCTCCGGCGAGTGCCTCTTCGGGCGTCTCGATTTTCTGCGCGGTATTCTTGCCGTCGTCGGGCGTGTAGCCGTGGCCCACGAGGGCTTTCGCTGCGGCCACCGGGTCGGTGGCGGCGTCCTGCGCAAAGAGCAAATCGGCGAGCGGCTCCAGGCCTTTTTCCTTGGCGATGGTGGCGCGGGTCCGCTTCTTCGGACGGAATGGCGTATAAATATCCTCGAGCGCGGTGAGACTTTCGGCCGCGAGAATGGACTTCTCGAGTTCGGGGTTCAGGAGATTGCGTTCCTTCAAGGACGCCAAGATGCCGGCGCGGCGTTCATCGATCGCGCGCATTTGCTCCAACCGGTCGCGCACGGCCATGACCTGCACCTCGTCGAGCGAGCCGGTCACTTCCTTGCGGTAACGGGAAATAAACGGCACCGTCGCACCCTCGGCGAGAAGCTGCGCCGTCGACGCCACCTGGTGAATCTTGAGGTTCAGCTCCTGCGCGAGGCGGAGCACATGATCGGGATTCGGAAGATCCATGAAGGGCCTGATGCCAGTGTTTCAAACGCCGCCGGCAATCCGGAAACAACGGAATCCAAAATTAATTTTATTGCAGCTGCGGCGATCAACTGCGCCCTCATTCCACTCTACCAAATGACCACGCGATTTTTTTCGGCGCGGCGCATGGGGGCGCCTTCGGGAACGTCAAAGGCGCGGTAGAACTCCTCCAGATTCGAGAGCGGACCATTGATGCGGAATTTGGCCGGCGAATGGGGATCGGTGTTGACCTGCAATCGGAGCTTCTCGTCGCGGATCGTCGTGTGCCAGACGGTGGCCCAGCTCAAAAAGAAACGTTGCTCCGACGTGAAGCCGTCGATTTTCGCGCGCGACTGGCCGGCAAGCGCTTTTTGCAGCGCCGCGTAAGATAACTTAACGCCTCCTAGGTCCGCGATGTTTTCGCCTTGGGTCAGCTCGCCATTTACGTGGAGATCGTCGATCGCAATATAGCCATTGAACTGTTTCACGATGGCGGACGAACGTTCCTCGAAGCGGGCAGCGCTCTCCTTGGACCACCAATCTGACAAGTTGCCATCGGCGCCGAACTGGCGGCCTTGATCGTCGAATCCGTGGGTCATCTCGTGGCCAATTACGGCTCCAATTCCACCATAGTTCACCGCGTCATCAGCCTTCGCATCGAAAAATGGCGCCTGCAGAATTCCGGCCGGGAACACGATCTCGTTCATCGTCGGATTGTAGTATGCGTTCACCGTCGGCGGCGTCATGTCCCATTCCTTGCGATCCACCGGATGCCCGATTTTGGCCAGGTCGCGGCGCGTGTTGAATTCGCGGGCGCGAAGCACATTCCCGATGAATGACGTGCGGTCCACGTGAAGCGGGCTGTAGTCGATCCATTTGTCCGGATAACCCACCTTGACGCCGAACGCGTCCAATTTTTCCAACGCCTTGGCGCGGGTCGCGTCGTCCATCCATTCCAGGTTCGTCAGGCGGTCGCGCAACGCCGCACGAAGATTCGCCACCAAGGCCAGCATGCGCGCCTTGGAAGCCGGCGGAAAATAATCCTTCACGTAAAGCCGGCCGAGCGCTTCCCCCACCGAGCCGTCAACCGTGTCGAGCACCCGTTTCCAGCGGTCGCGAAGCTCCTGCGCACCGGTCAGTGTCTTGCCGTAGAAATCGAAATTCTCGTTGACGAAAGCGGCGCTGAGATAGGACGCCGAGGTATTCAGCAAATGCCAGCGCAGGTAAACCTGCCAGTCCGCCACCGGCGTTTGCGTCAGTTGCGCGTCGAAGGCCTTGAGAAAATCCGGTTGTCCGACGTCCATCACCGCCGGTTCAGGAATGTGCAGCGCGGTAAAATAAACGGTCCAATCAAAATGCGGCGAAAGCTTTCGCACGTCGGCCAGCGGCAACTTGTGGTAGTTCGCGACCGGATCGCGGAGATCGACATTCTTTTTCGATCCGTTCGCGAGCGCCGTTTCCAATTTCATCACCGCATCTGCGCCCGTCTTGGCGTCCGCCGGCGCGGCGCCCGCGAGCTCAAGCGTCCGCGTGACGTGCGCCACGTATTGATCGCGCAGTTTTTTCGATTTTTCGTCGTCTCGCAGATAATAATCGCGATCAGGCAGCCCGAGACCGCTCTGGCCGTTCGCCGCGATCATCATGGTCGTTTCCTTTGGATCCTGTTCGGAGGTAAAGAAAAAACCGGCCGTCGCACCGAGCTGATGCAAGCGCGCGATCGAAGCCTGCACGCCGGCCATATCCTTGATGGCCGCGATCCGATCCAGTTCGATTGCGAGTGGCGCGAGGCCCTCGTGCTCGATCGCCGCCTCGTTCATGCCGCTCGCGTAGAAATCGCCCACGAGCTTTTGGATCGCATCGGGATGCTCTGCCGCGACGGCCCGATCAAGGATCGTGTGCAGCGCCGCTTTGTTAAATTCATCAACTTCATTAAACGCGCCCCACCGGCTGTAGGCCGCCGGAACGGGATGCGCCTTTTTCCAACCACCGTTGGCGAATTGGTCGAAATCATCCTGCGGCTTGACGGACAAATCGAAATTCCGCGGGTCGATCCCAGCGTAAGCAACGCCGGCCAGAAAAAGCCCGACGGTTAAAGCAGCGACACGATTAAAGCTCATGGGGTGAGGATTGCCATTCGGGGATTCTCCGCAAGCCCGGGATGGAAGCTCGAACCAATAGTGCATATTCTTCTGTGGATCAAACGGTCGGTTGCGTGCTCGTCGCGCAACAGTCTGATTTTTACATCAGGGAAGCAAAGGCCACAAAGCGGTGAAGCACCGAACAGGCCGAATTAAATGCGGAGCGCGCGTCGGGCGCGAAGTGTTGAGAACGCTTCCGAATCCCGTCCGCGATCAGCGGACGCCTCCCGCTCCAAAACCGGTGACGATTAGTCGAAGGGACTTTAAGTTCGCGTCTGCATTTAGCGAAACCATTAGCGGTAAACTCCTCTGGGATTGCCGGCTGAACTCTTTTCTTTTGCCCTTCGACCTCACACGAGATCGCAAGCGTCGGCCGGCATCCAGTGGGCGTCCTGGCCGTCCCATTTCACGTTGCAGCCAATCGGATTCGTCACCGGTACGCGAATCGCGCGACCGGCGACGTGATCCTCCAAGGCGTTGGCCAGATCGTTGACCTTCACGCGCGAGGCATCCTTTGGACTGTCGACCCCACGGCCCGTGTAAACCAACCGGCGCTGCGCGTCGAAAACGAAGAAATGCGGCGTCCGCAATGCGCCGTAAGCGCGGGCGACGTCCTGTTTCTCATCGTGCAGGTAAGTCCAGGGGAATTTATGCTGCTGCATGCGCTTGACCATGTGCAAAAAAGAATCCTCTGCATTGGTCTTCACACTATTGGAATTAATTCCAACAAAACGCACGCCATGGGGCGCAAAACGCTCGGCGGTCTTTCGCGTGGTCTCGTCCGAACCTGTCACGTAGGGGCAATGATTACAGGTGAAAAACACGACGAGCGTCTTCGCGTCCTTGAAATCAGGGAGCCCGTATGTTTTGCCATCCGTGGCCGACAGCCGAAACGCCGGCGCACTGGCACCAAGAGGAAGAGTGAAGGGGTTTTTTGCCGAATTTTCCATGATGGCACCGTAATTGAGAGCGAGTTTAACGCAAGGGATGTTCCCGCAAGTCCAACCGCACAGCCTCAGACCTCCTGATCCCGGGGAATGAGGGTGAGCGCAACTTCACCGCGAATCGGGAAAAAATACATTTAACGCGGAGGGCGCGGAGCTTGACGTGATGGGGAAGTGGCACGGGTCCCAGTCTTCACCGCGCATGCCTCTGCGGTGGTGGAACCCGACCTCTCCCTCGACAGGCTCGGGACCTTGAGCTGGTCGAAACGGCGGGCGGGTTTTGCCACGTGAGCCGGTACCCAGCGC
>JAYVMJ010000258.1:0-3543 GCA_043759025.1 Verrucomicrobiota bacterium
AGGGTAACATCAATCGCCGCCGGTGCGGGCTCGTTGTTCAGTTGTTGGTCGACCAGTCGTGAGGCGATGCCCTTGAGCGCGACGTTTTCTTCCGCGGTGTTGCCCATGAGGAGTTGATCCATGTCCTCCGGGTTGAAATTGAGTTTATTCTGCATCAACGGATTCAGGTTGGCCGCTTGCTCCAGTTGTTCGTTGCGCGCGCCATCGACGCGGTTGTCGAGGTAGAGTTTCTGGCGGCGCGTGTTGAGGCCGAGCACGGTTTGCTGGGTCTTGAGGTTGCGCAACTGCACGCGCGCGTCCTCATTCGAAGCCTCGTCGAGCGACGGGGCGTTGGAAACCCGCGTCAGCACTTCGCTGGCCTTTTGTTGGTCGCCCTTTTGCAGCCACGCGTTGGCCTGCTGCAACAACGCGACCGCTTCCTGTGCGTTGGACGAGCGTTTCGATGCGACGAGCGATTGATAGTCCTCGATGCGGAACGAACTGCCGGCGTATTCCTCGCGCAACAGCAGTGCACCTTGGTAATCCTTTAGATCATAGCCGGGCGGAATCACGACCCGCCACGTAACGTTTTCCAACGGAATGCTCAGGCTCGGCCCAATCAACCCGACGGCGCCGTTCTTCGCGGTTTGGGTGGTGGCGTAAACCAGTCGCACGATCGCGGCGGAAGCGGAGCCGGTGTTGGGTGAAACATGGAACAGATACGCATTGCCGTCGCGCACCACCGGAACGCTCGTGCCGTTGACGAATGAATTGTAGAGGACGGCGCCGTCCGGGAGTCGCACTTTCAAGGTGCTTTTTTCGAGTACGTCGATCTTGAGCTCCACCGCCGTCAGATAGGTCCCGCGGGTGGAAAAGAGCGTCGTGAGATCGCCTTGCGTCACGCGCAGCTTCAGCGATTCCGCGACTTCATGGCGGCGCACGACCACCGTCAACGCGCCCTCGGGTTCAGCGACGCGGAAACACAACGCGGGAATGCCGCGATCGCTGCGGTCCTGCAAATTCGCGGGCACCGCGCTCCAATCCGTGCGAGTCCAGCCGCGTTTCGCGCCGTCCGTGTCGAGTTCGAGCCGGCCGCTGGTGCGAACCGCGACGAACTGCACGACTTGCCGGGCACCGGGGAATTCCGGCGTCGCGATCGCTTCGTGGTCCTGGCTACGCGCCGCCGTGGTTTGAAATTCGATTTGCACATCCGTTTCGCCGGCGATGCCGCGCTGAAAATGAATCTCCCACAGGTCGGGCGATCCCGGAACGGCGACGATATCGCTTACCGCCGACCCCGTCGCGCGCACGGTGTGAGCGTTGTCGCCGTTCAGCCCCGGCAGTTTTACGCGGAGCTGTTTAACCGCGGCACTTTCGACCCGATAACGCAATGCGATGCGCGTGAGGGTCTGGCCCTCGCGCAAGGTGACTTCCTGCAACGCCTGCACTGTGACCCACGGTTCTAGTGCCTCGATTCCGATCGTCAGCACCCAGTCTTCCTGTAACAGATCGAAGGCGAGCGTGCCAGGCTGGAGTCCGCCGATGGAGCGTGGATCGACTTGCGTGACTCGTTCGCGATCGACGGGGCGCAGGCGCAGACCGCGACCCGGCACGACCAGGACCTCACCGGTTTGACGGGTTGCCTCGCGAATGACGACGCGCGGAACCGGCCACGCCGCCTGCGCGTGCGGCGCGGCACCCGCGAGCGAGAGCGCAAACGTTTGTTCGCCGATGGTGCGCCCATTCAGGTGCATCGTCACGATGCGCGCGTTTCCTTCCCGCGCTTCCGTCCACTGGCTCAACGCGGAGCCGCTCAATGCCTCGACCTCCAATCCATCCGGCAGCGCAAAACTCAACTTGAACAGCCCGACGCGGGTGATCGCGACGTTCAGGTCAACGGCCATCACGAGACGATCATCATCGAGCGACAACACTTGCCGGCCGGACACGCGCACCTCGGGCGCGACAGCGGTGATTGTCAGGTCAACGTGGCCGCCGCCCTGACCGTAACGCCAGACGTGTTGCACGGTCGCAAGGGCGCGTCCGTCACGCGCCGTCGGAATCAGGGTCGAATCGAAATCCTGCGGATTGATCGGCGAAAGTCCGGTGGCCTTGACGGCTTCCGGTTGCGCATCGCCGCCAAACGCAAGGGCCACGGTGCCGACTTCGCTGTTGGCCCCGACGACGTGGATTGGTTCGAGCGACAACGCAAAGGGCAGGGCGCCAGTGCCGAGCTGGGTTTCCACCTCGAATTTGAATGCTTCTGTCTGCGCTGGCTCAATGGCGACGTGCAGGCGTCGTTTCACCGGATCGAATCGCCACGCGCCGACCGGCCCGCGCGAAACATCGCCCACGGTCAGACCCGCTGGAACGTCGAGATCCATTTCCGAAACGCGACCCTGCGCAGGTCGCACCGTGATGCGGGTGTAGCCATTTACCACGCCGGGACCGGGTACATAGAGATTCGCGGCTTCAGAAAAATACTGGATTTTCTCCGCGGCGATATCGCGTTGCTTAGGGCGCAACTTGATCAACGTATTGTTTCCCGGCGCGAGCACCAGCGTCGCGCCGCTGCTGTTTTCGTCCAAGCCGGGCGTTGGGACAATTTGCATCGCCGTGGGTGAAAGAAATTCCCAGCCGCTCTGGTCGAGTTGAATCGTCACGCGCTGCGTCGCGGCCGGACCGGTCGGTAATTCGATTCCCGCCGCGCGATCGGGCACGGGCATTTCAAATTGGACGTGCGCGGTCAGCACCCCGTCGCGCTCGGTCGCCAGGTAATAAGCCGTCTGCCCGTCGCGCTCGACTTTGTTGACGCGCAGTCCGTCGAGGTAGTAAGGCTGCCCGGCTTGTTCGACTTTGCTGACGTGCAATCCCTCGCCCTTGAAATCGGTCAACACCGCCGGCGCTTTCAGCAGCAGAAAGCTGCCGCCAACTGAACCGCGCACGGTGACGTCCAGTTCGGCGTACAACCGCTTTTCCCGAATCGTCCACGTCTGAATCATCGCCTGCGCGGATTTGGTGCCGTCCTGCGACCAAGTCGTCGTCGGAGCGAAACGCTCGCTCGCGTGCAATTTCGCCGCGCCGCCGCCCGACAAAGCGATTATGCCCATGACCGCGAGCAGTGGCACGATGGCGGCTATGCGGGTTGAACCCGGAGTCCCGGGCGGAATCGTCGGTGGCAGTTCGGAGCGGTCGCGTTTCCAGCGAAGAATCACGGGAAAGAGCAGCAGTAGGAAGATGAGCGCCGCGGCGGTTTCATAAAAGAACACGGCTCCTCCGTGCTGCGCGAGCAGTCCGACAGAGAGCGCGACCACCGCCACGGGTGCGGTGAGCGTGGCCAAGCGGCTTCGACGCCACGACGGCAGCAAACCCGCGATTAACACCACTGCGCCGACAACCGCCGCAGCGACGCCCCACGACACGATCATCGCGTGCCAATTGGGGACGTTGGCGAGCTCGATGACGACGTTTTCCCCGGCGGATACCATTGTTGCCGCATAGGTCAGCTCCGGAAGATTGGGCCGTTGGAGATTCACCGCATCGCGGGCGTTGATCAGCGCCGCG
>JAYVMJ010000259.1:0-2738 GCA_043759025.1 Verrucomicrobiota bacterium
CCCTTCAGCGTGGCACGGAAATATTACCCGACCATCCGCTACCCGCCGACTTTCACCTCGCGCACTTGGCCCAGCGCTCGCCGCAACATCAGTTCCTCCGCGTCGTGCGCGCGGAACTGCAAAAGCAAAGTCGCGGCCGCGCCGCCGCCGGCCTCGATTTACATTACCGCCTTGGCTATCAATTGCTGGCGGAGAACCCCGCTCTCTTTTTCGACACCGTCAACCGGCCTCCTTCCGGCCTGGCGTTGCGCCCCATTATTTACCACGGCGGTCCGCTCAAATACACCGAGGCCCAAGACTGGGAGCGCGTGGTGCGGGGACTCTTACCGTATTTGGAACAGCTCGCATCCAGCCACGGCAAACTCGCGGATCAGCTCAACTACGATATTGCCGCACCCACTGGAACCGGTTTCGCGATCCGTGAACTGGCCGAGAACGAACTATCATTGCCGGGCACGAAAATGAAAGGCGGCGAGTCCGCGTTTGCCGGTTTCACGGCCCTCGACGGCTGGAGCCCGGCGGAAGGTCCGGTCGCCGAGGCGTTCCTGCCGCCTTTTCATTGGGGCTACGCCCCGGCGAGTCATCTGGTCGTCCACCGCACGGAAGCCGGCGATGCTTCATTGTTTGCAGAAATATTGACCTACTCCGACGCACAATCCGTCCGGGTGGAACTCAACGGTCAGCCGCTGGTTCAGCACAATTTTTCACGGATCAACCAGAAGGACTCCATTCGCTGCCCGCTACGACTGAACGCCGGTGAAAATCAGCTCGTCTTCCACTACTCCCAGTGCCTCGTCACTGCTCATGATCCACGAAAGCTGGCAGTCATTTTCCTTTCACTGGTAATTTCAGTGGTGCGACCCTCCTGAGCCATGAAGGTGTCGTTCATCGTGCCGCTCTACAACTGCCTGGCGTTGACCCGGGCGATGCTGGCGAGCCTGCAACAAACTGTTCCCAACACCCTCTCCCACGAAATCATTTTTGTCGACGACGGCAGCACTGACGGCACGCGGGAATGGTTCGGGACCCTGACCGGAAACTGCCGGGCGATTTTGCACGAAAAAAATCTGGGGTTCGCCGCCACTTGCAACCACGGCGCGAACTCCGCGCAGGGCGAATATCTCTTTTTTTTAAACAACGATCTCGTACTACTGCCGCGTTGGCTCGCGCCCATGCTTGCGATGTTCGATCGCTTCCCGGACGTCGGACTCGTCGGAAATGTTCAGTTGAACGCCAGCACCCATGCCGTGGACCACGCTGGAATATTTTTTAACCACAAGGGGAAACCTGAGCACGACAGGGCGCGCCCGCTCTATCGACGGCTGACCGGGTATCGTCAGGTATCGGCGCTGACCGGGGCTTGTTTCGCCATTCGCGCCGCAACATGGCGGCAACTTGGCGGTTTTGACGAAGGCTTTCGCAATGGCGGCGAAGACGTCGACCTTTGCCTTCGCGCCGAGACGGCCGGACACCCAAACTACATCGCGCTCCGGAGTGTCGTGAGACATCACGTCAGTCAATCCAGCGGGCGGAAACTCCGCGACGAACAAAACTCGCAACGACTCATGCTACGCTGGCGGGAAACAATCGTGAAGAAAATGAGCCGCGTTTGGTGCTGGCATTACCTCGCAACGTTTTGGCCCGACCCGCGCGACTTTCCGGATCAAGCGCTCGCCCGCGACGCTTTCTATTATGTGCTTCATCTCCGGTCACGCCCGCCCGCCCGAGCAAAAATTGGAGCACAGGAGGCGATCCAAATCGAATTGAATCGCTGGGAGGAATTACTCGCGAATCGGAGTTAAAGTTCCGGTCCGCCCTTCTCGACCGAGCGCACGACCGACTGCGGCCGACGGTTGACGGTGAGAAACATCCGGCCGACATACTCTCCAATCAGCCCCAGCATGACCAATTGCGTGCCGGAAAAAACCAACAGCGCGGCCATGAGCGAACCCCAACCATAGTCCGGACCCATGTTGGTGAGCCAAAGGTAAAGGACCACCAACAGGCCGGTGAGTCCGGCGATCGCCATGATTAATCCGAGCAACGTCGCCAGCCGCAGCGGCATCACGGAAAAATTCACAAATGTGCTCGCCCACAAGCGCACGAGGCGTCTCATCGTGTAACCACTCTCACCCGCCGTCCGCGCCGAGTGCTGCACTTCGAGTGCGCCCAGATTTTGTGTCACCTCGAGGATCAAACCGTCAATATACGGAAAAGGCCCATCGTGCCCCACCACTTCCTTCGCCACAAAGGCGCTCACACAGCGAAAACTCGACAGATAAAAACCCTTCGGTTTGTCCAGCACCCAGTCGGTCATCCGGTTTGTGGCCCAGCTCCCCAGATTACGCCAAGCCGCGTGTTCTTTCCTCGCGTAATGTCCGTAAACGACATCCAGCCCGTCGCGCTTCGCGAGTTGCCACAGCCGCACCGCTTCCGCCGGAGGGTTTTGCCCGTCATCGTCAAGATTCACAATGTAGGCGCCACGCGCATGACGATAACCGGTGAGCACCGCATTGTGCTCCCCAAAGTTCCGCGCGTGATTGACGAACACGATGGGAATTCGCGCGTCGCGAATCAGCTCCCGGCAGATCCCCGCCGTCGCATCGCGGCTGCCATCGTTGACCAACACCACCTCGTGTCCTCCCTCGATTTCAAGCTGCTCAATCTCTTTGACGAGAGGCGCGATCGTTTCCGCGCTGTAATAGAGGGGCACAACAAAACTCAGAGCTATCTTCATC
>JAYVMJ010000260.1:0-2901 GCA_043759025.1 Verrucomicrobiota bacterium
TCTTTGTTGGCTCCCGTCACACCGTTGCCCACGAGACGAATCGCCTGATCGGCAAAAATACCGGCAAGAGCCGCTGGATTTTTAATCGTCCCTTTGACCGCGCCCAAGCTGCCGGGTTTTGCGCCCATGACGGGTTCGATTTCCTCCGCTGTAGCCTGACGGAACAATTGAAATCCCAATGCGCCGAGCTTGGCTTCCTCCAAGTCATCGCAGCCGCGCAGGATCACGAGAAATGGTTTTCCGTCGCCCATGAAAACGAGCGTCTTGAACTGTTTGTCCGCAGGCACGCTGTACGGCGCCGCAACGAGCGACGCGATCGTAACGACTCCCGGTGTGGCAAAATCCTCCACCGCATCCGCGGGCGCGACCTCCACAAAATCCCTGGGCACGATCGCGCTGACGGCCTTCTCGCGATTGGCGGAATAACCGCTTTCGTCGCAATACACGATGTCGTCGTCGCCGATGGGTGCAGGCACCATGAATTCGTGTGAAAAGCTTCCGCCCATGACGCCTGTGTCCGCCTCGACCGCGATGGTTTTCAAGCCGCAGCGAGCGAAGAAAGCGAGGTACGCTCGCTTCATCTTTTGATAACTCTCGATCGCGCCTTCGTCGGTCGCGTCAAAACTGTACGCGTCCTTCATGATAAATTCCCGCGCGCGCATCAAACCGTAGCGCGGCCGAATCTCATTCCGGAATTTCGTGCCGATTTGATAAAAGTTTTTCGGAAGGTCGCGGTAGCTCGTGATTTCGCTCTTCACCAGCGGCGTGATAATTTCCTCGTGCGTGGGCCCAAGGATAAATTCCGGTTCCTTGGAACGCCCCTTGCCCGCTCCCGCGTGGTCGACCCGGTACATGATTTCCCGCGCCGCCGCCCAACGCGGCCCCTGTTGCCAGTTTTCGACGGGATGAATGAACGGCATCGACAACTCAATCGCCCCCGCGCGGTCCATTTCCTCGCGGCACAGCTGGCTGATTTTTTGCAGGACACGCAGCCCCGCCGGCATATAGGTATAAAGTCCGCCTCCCAGCTTGCGCACGAGTCCCGCGCGCAGCAGCAATTTGTGGGAGTTAATTTCTGCGTCCGACGGACTTTCCTTGAGCGTCGGGATAAATGTCTGCGACCAATATTTCATGTGAGCCCGCCACGAGAACAACTCCGCGGTGACGGCGCAAATGTATTTGCGCTCTCCCCTTTCGCCCCCCGAAATCTGCGGAAATGAGCGCCAAGTCCCGTCGTTCCCCGTCCAAGCCGTGGTCCATGAAATGGATCGTGGTGGCGATCATCGTGTTCATGGCCGGGTACACTTGGATTGAAATTCGTTACCGCAAACCCGGCCGCAGCTACCGGCCCTATCAGGACTCACAGGATCGCGCCACCACCGTGCGCCTGCTCGACGCCGGCTGGCAAAAAATCACCGTCGAAATCCGGCGACCGGCGGAAAATGCCGCCGTCGAATCGGCGGCCGTCACCCATCATGATTATCTGGGAGTCGGCCCCGACCTCGATTCGAAGTTCGCGGAAAAGCCCGCGCTGCTCGCCTCCATCGACAAGGTCGTCGCCCCCACCTCGGTTCTCCAAGGAAGTTATTATTCGCTCTATTTCACCGCCAGTCTGCCCGATTTAAAGGATCAGGTCGGCTACCTGACCCTTTACCGCAAGGATAACGAACTTGTCCTGATTCCCACGATCGAACCGCTTCCCGGTAAGGAATTGATGAGCCGCTGGACCGACTCGAACTATTGGGTGGGATTTCCCACCAACGCCCTGCCCTTGGGAAAATATGAAATGCGCATCGTCGCGAAAGGGCCGGCATCCGTTTGGAATTTCACGGTTCGCTAAAACACCAATGCCAAGGCTCGAAGACGACGCCGTGGGGATTGCCGCGCGGATACGAAAGTTGGAATCCGTAGTCGGCGGCGTGCAGCGTTAACCAGGAAAAAGCCGCGGTGTTTTCAAATTCCTCGGTCAAGTGTGGACCTCCCGGCGTCCCCATATCAACAGCCCGTCCCGAATGATGTTCGCTGAACCCCGGCAATGCGCTCACGGCGAGAATCTGTTCCACCGACTGGCCGGCCGCCAATTTTCGGGCGATAATCCCGCGCTGGTAATCGAAACTGCGAAACGCAGAAACGACCCCGATGGCCACCTTCTCGCGTTCCGCCGCCGCTTGCATCGCTAACCACAGCTCCGCCGTTCGGCGCTCCAACCGCTGCTCGCGACCCAATAGATCGGGTCCGATTGAAACCAAATTCGCGTCGTCGCATTCGAGCTGCGCCGGCTGCCGGCGCGTAGTCGCGAGCGACTCGGGCAACCCGAGTTCGCGGAGCGTCTGCAAAATCCGCTCGTTGTATCGGGCAAGATCAGCGGGCGGAATGGAGGGCATCGTCATTTCATGCCCGATCGTGACATTCAAGTAAAGTGCTGCGACGCCATCCGCGACACTGTAATCCCCATTGACGCGCGCGGCCGGATGCCTGATTAAAGCGCACCACCACAATGAGCAACGGCTCCGACATCAAGCCCACCGACCTTCGCGGTATTCTTAAATACGTCCCGCGTTTTCAGGATCAGATTTTCGTGATCGCACTCGACGGCAGCATCGTCGCCGACGAGAACTTTCCGAATATCCTCCTGGACGCGGCGGTACTCCGCAGCCTCGGCATCAAAATCGTCATCGTCCACGGCATCGGCCACCAGATCGAGGAACTTGCGAAAGCCCGCCAGATCGCGATCACCGATTCGCAAGGCACGGGCGCGACCGACGCCGCCACCCTGGACCTGGCGATCCGTGCTTCCTCGCGCGTCACTCATCTTTTCATTGAGGGCCTGACCCAGAACGGCCTCAAGGCGGCGTTGACCAATGCGGTTCGCGCGATCCCCCTCGGCATCATCAAGGGCGT
>JAYVMJ010000261.1:0-3145 GCA_043759025.1 Verrucomicrobiota bacterium
AATCAACAGGCGGACGCCGCTGTGCAAACGGCCGTGAACGCCAGCAAGCAAAATACGACCGACCTCAACAACGCCGCCGCTAGAATCTCGCAACTGGAAGCGCAACTCGCAGCCAAAAATACCGCACCCGTTCCCCCCGATCTTTCCGCACGCGTGCAGGAATTGGAAAAGCAGTTGGCTGACGCCTCCGCCCAAAACGAACGCGCCAAGCAGGACGCGGTCGCTTTGGGCAAAGCGCGGGACGACGCTTTGAAGAATCGCGGCCCCGCTTATCCCAATCTGGCCGGCCGCGTCGTCGAACTCCAGACTGCCCTCGCCGACACCAAGCACGATCTTTCCGACGCGCAAAACGCACTCCAAGCCGCCCAACAAGCGCGCGATACAACTCCGGCAGCTGCGCCCGTCGCGACAATTACACCCGTCGCGTCGGTTGACCTGACCCCAGTAAACACCGAACCGAGCGACGTGCAAAAACAGCTGGCTGAAACAGAAAACAAGCTCACCACCGCATTGCGCGGTTACGCGCTCTTGCAAGCCGACCGCGACGCCCAAGTCGAGAAAGCCGCCAAGGACGCCGAAGCGGTCACGAACGAACGCAACACGCTCTCCACGCAGGTCGCGACGCTCACTGACGAAGTGGAAAAGCTGAAGTCGCAGGGTTCGACCGACGTGGCCGCCGCGAAAGCTGACGCCACCCAAGCCAGCGAATCGCTCGGCGCGCTTCAGCGCTCGACCGCCAAAAACACGAACGAGCTCGCCGCCGCGCGCGCCCTTATCCAGCAGTTGCAAGGCACGAACACCGTTCTCGCCAACGAAAATTACCTGCTGAAAACGAAGCTCAGTCCGGGACCCGTGGCCGTGCCGACGTCCGGCAGCGTCACGCCGGTTTCCGTGGCCGCAAATGCAACCCACACGCATGTCGTCGTCTCAGGCGATACTCTTTTCCGCATCAGCCAGCGTTACTATGGCACGACCAATCGCTGGCAGGAAATCTACAAGGCCAACTCGGCAAAACTCGGCACCAACGGAGTCCTGAGAATCGGCATGCAGCTGACGATTCCCTGATCAAAAAAGACCCGGATCAAAAAGCCCCGATAATCAGGGCGAGGGAAAAGATGGAAGTGAGAACGCTAAACACGATTGCTCCCGAGGCGAGGGTTTCATCGCCCCTTAGTTCCACCACCATCGTGTAGGAAATAATCGCAGTCGGGCACGCGAGCAGGACCATCACCACCTTTAATTCCACCCCGGCCAGACCGAGCCAGCGACCAACCATCCAACCCAAAGCGGGAGCCGCGATTGTTTTCAAGATCGCGGCAGTGAGCGGCCGCCGCCAGTTGCCACGCAATTTGACCGTGACCAGCGATCCGCCCACCCCCAGCAAGCCCAGCGGCAGGGCCATCTCGCCCAATGCCGTGAAAGTTTTTCCCACCGCAACCGGCAACGGCCAGCCTGACAGCGCAAAAACGATCCCCGCAATCGTCGCCAGCAATGGAGGCGTGGTGGTCAGCTGTTTCAAAAACGGCTTCACCATGGACCAGCCCAATTTATGCTGGCTGAGTAGCAGCACCACCACGCCGGCGATGTTATAGACCACCATCATGGGTGCGATGGTGAGAACCGCTGCCGTTCGAACCGACACGCCCCACACGAGCGTGTCATCCGGGAAAGAGTAAATGATCGGCAGCCCGACAAACGCGAGATTCCCACGAAACGCACCTTGCACAAAAGTGCCTGCGGATGATCCCGGAATGCGCAGTAACCACGCGATGCCGTAGCCGAGCAGGATGACGGCCGCCGTGACCAGGAACATCGCCTCGCCCATTAACCGGGCACCGCCGACATGGTGAAAGGACGCGGCGAGTTGGGAAAACAAGAGCGCCGGCAAACCCAACCAGTACGTCAGGCGGTTGGCTTCCTTGAGAAAGTTCGCCGACACAAACCCGCTCGCCTGCAGCGCGACTCCGATCCCGATCATCAGAAATACCGGCGCGAGAATGGTGAGGATCTGCATTGCCGGCTCAAGTTGCGACGAGTCCGTTCTGTCGTCTAGTTCGAAAACCAATGGCCGGGCTCCGCAGCGGGATTAGGTTTCGTTTCGCCTTTGCCAGCCACCTGTGCTCCCGATGGGAGCATGACAGCACATTCAATTGCATTCATCGGCACCGGAGTCATGGGCCGCAGCATGGCCGCTCATCTGCTCAAAGGCGGGCATAAGCTTCATGTGTTCAACCGAACCAAGACGAAAGCCCAGCCGTTGCTCGACGCGGGCGCGCAATGGCATGCAACTGCCGGCGCGGCCGCGGCGGAGGCCGACTTTGTGATTACGATCGTAGGTTTCCCGACGGACGTCGAAGAAACCTATTTTGGAAAAGAGGGCGTGCTGGCCCACGCCCGCAAAAGCTCGGTGTTAATCGACATGACAACGTCGAGTCCGGCGTTGGCGCAGCGGATCGCGGTTGACGCGACGCAGCGAGGGTTGAGTTCGCTCGACGCGCCGGTGTCCGGCGGCGACGTCGGCGCGAAGGAAGGCAGGCTTGTAATCATGGTCGGCGGAGAGGCCGCAGCGTTTGAACGCGCCAGACCGTTATTTGAACTCATGGGAAAAAACACCCTGCTGCAAGGCGGGCCGGGCGCGGGCCAGCATTGCAAAATGGCCAACCAAATCTCGATCGCGTCGATCATGATTTCGTGGTGCGAAGCCCTGACCTATGCCCAAAAAGCCGGCCTCGATCCGCGGCGCGTGATTGAAAGTATTGGCGGGGGAGCAGCCGCCAGCTGGTCACTCAACAATCTCGCACCTCGCGCCCTCAATGGAGATTTCGCGCCGGGGTTTTACGTTAAACACTTCATCAAGGACATGCGGATCGCGCTCGAATCCGCCGAGGCGATGAAGCTTAAACTTCCGGGATTGGAATTGGCGAAAAAACTTTACGACGAAATCGCCAAACGAGGCTGGGAGGAGAACGGAACGCAAATCCTGTTGCAGTGGTATCAGACGCAAAGCTAGCGCGGGGCCGGGGTGGCCGTTGAAAATTCCTTTTTCCGCTCATCGCCTGATTGACTCGTTGGGTTGATTCGCCACCAATTTCCGCACCATGTCCCTGCCCACCCAGTTCGCCGGAGTCACTGTTCACACCAAAGC
>JAYVMJ010000262.1:0-3229 GCA_043759025.1 Verrucomicrobiota bacterium
GGTAAGGAATCGACGCCATTCCGCGTCGATTTAGCATTAACTGAAAGCTGATATTAACTGACTAATAGCCAGATATTAGCACCAGTTAATCACGCAAAATATCGCAGTGTCGGCCTACAACCGGCGTGTGGCCGGAAGGAGGAGCTCTCCTGCTTAAGCGGTATCCCGAACTAAACGACCGTCGGATCTTTAAGGTACCGACGGTCGCAAAGCGACTGGTGACGCCTTCAACGTGATTGTGTCCGCCTTCAATCCGCTTCCGCTGGCCGTGAGCTTGAGCTCGCCGGCGCGTTTCGAGGATTGAACAATGATCTGTGCGAGTCCGTTGAATACACTGCGACTCCAACGCGTCGGCGCAGCGCGATTAATTTTTCTCCACGCCACGCCGTGACTGATGCCGCCGGTCGGACCCCACGTGCGCGCGAGCAGTGCGATCGAATTTTCTCCGGGATGGAGCAGTGATTTCACTTCAAAAAGAGAAGCGGAACTTCCGTCGCTCGCATCGGCGACTTTCAAGCCGTTCACATACAGGGTCGCGTTGCCGATGATTTTGCCGAACCACAATTCAATGGCGGGTGCTTTGAGATCGGCTTCGGTCACGGCAAGTTTTGCGCGAAAGAATCCTTCGCCGTTGGCCTCGAGCGTGTCTTTGTCGCCGCTGAGATTCGCGTTGGTCCAAGTCGAATCGTCGAAGGTGGCTGCCAATTCGGGTTGGGTTTCAGGATAGTTGACCGGCACGTTTTTCGTCTTCCAGCCTTCGATCGGCTGACTGGTGACCACGGGATTGGTCACGTACGTGTCCGGTTCATGGCAACTTGGGTCGCCGTTGCCGACGCCGATGATCCGACCGGGACCGTCGAGGGTGAAGGAAATGGCGTTGTTGGCGACCGGAACGACGCGGCCTTGGGCGTCGGTGACGGAAACGGTGATAATCGAAATATCTTCGCCGTCCGCATTGATCGTGGCGCGATCGGGCGTGAGGCGCATGGCTGCCGCCGCGCCGGTGGTTTCGACCTGCGTTTCAATCACCAGTTTCCCGTCTTTGAATCCCTTCGCGGCCAGCGTGCCTGCCGCGTACGGGACTTTCCATTTTAGCTCGGAGTCATGCTTCATCGTGAGGCGGCCAAGACTCTTTTGATTGAGGAAAAGCTCCACCTCGTCGCAATTGCTGAGCGCGCGCACATCCATGACCTGGCCTTCCTTGCCGGCCCAATTCCAGTGCGGCAACAAATGCAGTACTGGCTCCTTCGACCACCACGCGCGATAGTACCAGAAATTGTCCTTCGCAAAGCCGCAGGTGTCGTACACGCCAAAATGCGAATTCACACACGGCCAGCCATAGGGCGTGGGTTCACCGCGATAGTCGAAACCGGTCCAGACAAAACCACCGGACATCCACGGCCGCGAATCGAAGAACGTCCACCATTGCTCAGCAGTGTTTGACCAGTTTTGGCCGTTGTCGTCGTAAGCGGTCACATAACCACGGACCGGATCAACGAAGTAAATTCCGCGGGTGGAAACGGTGCTGCCCTGTTCGCTACCGATATTCGGCTGGTTGGGATGGGCCGCGTGATAGGCGTCCATATTGTTTACGCCGATATGGTAGCTCCAGCCGCGGACATCGACCGCCGAATTGAGGCCCTCGAATACATTTCCAAGATCGGAGTTGGCCGTCACCTGGCGGGTGGGATCGAGGAGCTTGACCTTTTCCTTCATCGTGGCGGCCGCGCGGCCACCGGCGGGAGTTGCCTGGGTGTTAAATTCCTCGTTGGCGAGCGACCAGATTACGACGCTGGGGTGATTGCGATCGCGCCGCACCAAGTCCTCGAGCCATTGCAGGTGTTGGGCGTCGCTGCCGAGCAGGCGGTTTTCGTCCATCACCAGCATGCCGAGACGGTCGCAGGCTTCGAGCAGTTCAGGCGTCGGCGGATTGTGCGACGTGCGATAGGCGTTGGAGCCCATTTCCTTCAACTTCCCAATGCGAAAATATTGCAGCCGATCCGGCAGCGCAGACCCCACGCCGGCGTGATCCTGGTGATTGCACGTGCCCTTGATCACATAGGGCTGGCCGTTGAGCAGAAACCCGCGATTTGCATCGAACGCGATCGTGCGAATGCCGAATTCAGTCGTCTGTTGGTCGACGATTTTTCCGCCGACGCTGACGGTCGTCGTGAGGCGATAAAGCCGCGGAGTTTCCGGTGACCAGAGTTCGGGCGCAGCAACGGTGGTGGTTTGCCGCACGTCGCTCGCCACGCCCGCACTGGCGTTGACCGACTGCTTCGCTGACGCGACGGATTTGCCGTTGGGCCCGGAAATTTCCCACGAAACCTCGGCGTCGGCGGCAGTCGTGAGTTTATTGTCGACCCGCGCTTGCAAATGAATCGTCGCTTCGCCGGTGGGCAGGTTTTGGGGAAATTCGCTGTAAACAAAAATGCTGTCTGGCGCGAGCGCGACCGGAGCGGTTTTCACCAGCCAGACATGGCGATAAATGCCGGCTCCCTCGTAGAACCAGCCTTCCGGGTGGGTCGCGTCGACTTGGATGGCGATGACGTTTTTCTCGCCGCACCGCGCGACGTCGGTGATGTCGTAGCGGGTACTGCCGTAGCCGGAGTCGTTGTGACCGACAATCCAGCCGTTAACGAAAACTGACGAATCGCGGAACGCGCCGTCGACTTCGATCCAAAGCCGGCGTCCCTTATCGGACGCAGCCAATTCAAAGGTGCGCCGATACCAAGCCACACTGTTTTCCGGAAACGCTTCGCCGACGGCGCGGAAACCATGGGAGGCGTCGGCGCGTGGGTCGAAGGGCAATTCGATGGCCCAGTCGTGCGGCAGGTTAACCTGCCGCCAGCTCGCGTCGCTGAACGCCATGCTGGCCGGCCCGCGGCCGGAACCGGATTTATCGAGCTTTTGCCCGATGCCCCATTCGTTCCCGAGGTGAAATTTCCAGCCGAAATCGAACAACAGGCGTTCGCGTGGCGACGGACCGGCGGACATTTCTGCCGCTGGCGCATGCTGCGAAAACAGACCAAGAACAAAAAGAACGGCGAGGAGGCGAACCAATGGATTTTTCATAGCTGGACGGGGTAAAAATGAAAGGGGTGAATAGGAATGGATTTGGAAGTTATGCCAGCTGTCGGCTGAGGCGGCCTTTGTATTTTTTGCCAAGCTCGCGATTATACTCGATGGCATTCGGCATATTCTGGCTGCGGAGAATCGGCAGCGGATG
>JAYVMJ010000263.1:0-3939 GCA_043759025.1 Verrucomicrobiota bacterium
CAGGGAAACCGTCAGGGTGTGGTTGCCCGGAGATAATTCGCAGTTGGAATTGATGACGGAAGCGCCGTCGATGGATTGAATTTCGCACCGGGCTTCATAACCGGTGAAGAATTCGATCGGGTTGGCGCGATGCACTTCGATGCTGGCGACCGGAGCTGACGCGTTGGGCCGCGCTGATTGCAGCTTCGCCGGTGGAGTCACACACCCGGAAAGTCCAATCAGTACACACAGCGTCAGGAAATACTTCATTTGGCAGCGAGCCAATTGAAGCGGACGGTCGGGTCGTGTCCACCCGTTTGCCGGTCGGAAACGACTATCACAATTTTTTGCCAATCGATCGGCGGCTTCACCCGTTGCGAACCTCGTTCGGTAAGATGGGTCCACATTTTTGCCGGAAGTGAATCCGGAAAATAATAACCAACTTAGGGGAATTCCCCCTGCCGAAAGCAATCGCAGTAAAACGGGCTCACGCCGATCAGCGCGCGGGCAAAAGACCTTCCACGCAAGCGGGCGAGTTCGTTCGCGAGGAAATGCACGCCTTGAAAAAGGGCAGTGGAAATGTTCGCTCGCGCAAGCAGGCGATCGCAATCGGGCTTTCCGAGGCGCGACGGTCCGGCGTAAAGCTCGGCTCGCCAAAATCGGGGTCGCGTTCGATCAAACGCAAAGCCGAACGCGACACCGCTGTCGGGCGGGGCCGCGCAAAGCCAAATGCGAGTCGCTCGCGTGGCGCGAAAAAAGCCGCGAAGACCCGCGAGCGGCGGTACGCTCACTATTGAGACTTTCGCAAAGAACTGACCAAGGGTGAATGGCGTCGAGGTAGGGCGTTCCGCTGACCAGCAGAATTAACCCGCCGCTTCAGTGGGTTTGCGCCGGTGACACTTGTGATCGGAATCCTGAACGGCGCTTTAAGGATAAAGCGCCCTACCTCAACCGCGACGGATGATGGAGCCACGGCGACCTCGCCGTGGTTTGTAGATTCACCGCAGCGGGGTCGCTGCGGCTCCAGTAATACTGCGGGCAGCACATGTTTATTACCTAAAGGAAATAAACAACCCGGTCTCAGCCTGGATCGGAAGCCGTACCCAACCGTACCGCAACGCAGCGGGCCTTATGGCTTCGTCACAGGCTCGGCGTGAGGGTTCGCTTTTGCCGATACGGGCAAGACGATGAACTCATTCGCCTTGGCCGGATCGAGGTACTCCTTCGCCAGTTTTGACAGCTCGGCTGCGGTGATGGTTTCGTAGTCGCTGTAGCGGGTCCGGCTCCAATCGAGGTGCTGCGGGAATTCCTGCGCGGAACTGAGCACGGTGCCGAGCCAGTAGCCGTTGGTGCGGGAGGATTCGCGCAAGGCCGTGAGGATGGGTTGCCGCGCGCGCACGAGTTCCTCGTCGGTTACGCCGTCCTTTCGCAGGGAAGCGGCGACGGCCTTGATGGCGTCGGCGATTTTTCCGGCCTCATCAGGCGCGACCGTCGCGTCGGCGACGAGATAGCCATAGCCCGGATACGTGTCGCTAAGATCGGGGCCGGCATTGGGACTGTAGGTGCCGCCCATTTCCTCCCGGATTTTCACCCGCAGCCGGTCGCTGAGTACGTCGGTTAACAGCCGCAGTCGCCGCGTGGTCTTAACGTCGCGCGCGTCCGTGGCGGGCCAGTAAAGGCGCACGACGCCTTTCGGAATTTCGCTCTCGACGGTGTATTTTTTGGTGACGGGTTGCGCGAGCATCGTGACTTTTCGCGCGACGTCGTAGGACGGCTTGGCGGCGCGATCGGGCAATGCCCCGAAGGTTTGCGCGACCGCGTCGATGGTCGCCTGGGCGTCGAAATCACCGACGACGGCGATCTCGATCGGGCCGCTGGAAAATTGACCGCTGAGCCACGCTTTCAGTTCATCCAACGTTCGTGCGAGCATGACTTTCTCCGGCGGCAGGCCGAAGCGGACGTCTCCGTTCGCGAGCAATCGTTCAACTTCAAGGTCAAAGGGACCTTCCGGTGTATGCGCGAGCCGCGCGTAAAGTTGTTCGGCCGCTTTGTGGACCTGGCGGATCGATTCGGGCCGGTAGCCGGGATCGGTGAGAAACGCGCAGAAAAGTTGAAGTTGGAGCAACAGATCATCGCGGTTGGTGGTGCCATTGAAAACAAACGTGTCGGTTTGCGTGCCAAAACCGAGGCCGAGCGTCTTGCCGGCGAGGATGCGCTGCAAGTCGTCCATGCTGTGTTTGCCGAGACCGCCGGCGGTGAAGGCGACGTTGGCGAGCAGGGATAGACCCGGTTTGTCGAGCGGCATCGTCAACGTTCCGCCGCCGACGCGAATCGACAGGCGAATCCGGCCGGCTTCGAAATCGGTCTGTTTCAAGTTGAGGCGGACGCCGTTCTTGAATTGCAGCAGCGTGCTGTTCAGGTCCGCGATCTCCTGCTTTTTGACCACTTCACCCGGTTGGCCGAAATCGGTGTAGGCGAATTTCGCTTCCTTCGTTTCGGTTTGAGCGGCGACCGGAATGGCGTGGCTCGCCTCATAGTCGGCGGTCACGGTCGCCGCGGATGGCGTGGGCTTGAAATCGCCTGAGACGAAAATCTTGCGGCCTTTCGATTCATTCCAAGCCGCGGCTAATGCCGCCGTGCAATTCGCCGGCGTGACTTTTGCCAGTGCGGGTTCGTACATCGCGAGGTCGGTCTTGGGATGCGTGGTGACGGAACGGTTGAGAATGTCCTCGGTGATTTCGTCCGCCAAATTCGGCGAGCGGCGGGTCGAGGCGGTGCGCACGGCCTGTTCATAGCCGTTGCGCGTTTCGGCCACGGCCTCCGCGAGTTCGTCGGGTTGGAAGCCATGTTCGAGCGCCCGGCGCAATTCCTGTTCGGCGACCGCGAGTGCGGCCGACCATTGGTCGGGACGGCAGTTGAGTTCGATCGAACCATTGCGGAAGAAATCGAACTGCTCCGTGACGCCGACCTGACCGCTCAGAAAGGGTGAACCTTCCTTCTTGGAAAGAATGGAGAGGCGCCGGTTGAGCATTTGGAGCGCGAGCGTGCGCGGCAAATATTTCAGGCGCAGTTCGGCGGTATCCGGTTCGAATTTATACGGGACGATGGTCTCGAGGGCGACATTGACGCTGCCCGCCTCGGGCTCCGAGTGGAGGCCGGAAATGACCGAGTCGTTGGTCGTGACTACGCCCAGGTTTGGTTCCGGCTGCGCGGGCGCGCGGGCGACGAGGGGCGAAAACAGTTCCTTGATGACCGGCTCGATGTCTGCGACGGCAATATCGCCGGTGATGACGAGAACCATCCGTTCGGGGCGATACCACGTGTTATAGAAGTCGACGAAGCGATCGCGCTTGGCTGTTTTGATTACCTCTTCGAGACCGATGGGCAGCCGCTCGGGGAAACGCGTGTTGGGGACGAGGAATTCCATTTCGGCGAGGTAAGTGCGGAGTCCGACCGAATCGCGCGCGCGTTTTTCGCTCAGGATGATGCCGCGTTCCTTATCGACCATCTTGTCCTCCAGCAAAAGGCCGCCGGCCACGTCGGAAAAGAAAGTGAGCGCTTCGTGAATGGTCGCGGGTTTGGTGTCGGGCAGTTCGAGCTGGTAGATCGTCCGGTCGAATCCGGTCGACGCGTTGGTGTCACCGCCAAAATCCATTCCCATTTTTTGGAAAAACTCAATCACGCTGGCGGCCGGGAAATGCGTGCTGCCGTTGAACGCCATGTGTTCGAGAAAGTGGGCAAGGCCACGCTGGTTTTCGTTTTCGAAGAGCGAGCCAACGTGCACCGCAAGCCGGGCGCTGACGCGGCCCTTGGGTTCATGATTGGGCAGAATTGCGTAACGCAGGCCATTGTCGAGGCGCCCCCACTTGATCGCAGGATCGACCGCGAGATCGCTGGTCTCGTAGGCAAAGTTCGCCGCGAATGCGAGCAACGGTGCCAGGAGAAAAATCAGGAAACTGG
>JAYVMJ010000264.1:0-14119 GCA_043759025.1 Verrucomicrobiota bacterium
TTACCATCTTGGCCATATTGGCATGACCACCTTCCGCGAGGAACTACACAACACATGGAATCGCTGGCGGGGCCGGTCTTCCCAAAAACCAAAATCACCCCATGAATTTTGGGCGTTAAATGATATTACATTCGATGTTCAACCCGGCGAAGTAATCGGCATGATCGGGGGAAACGGCGCGGGAAAATCCACGCTGTTAAAAATCCTCAGCCGGATCACTGAACCCACCAACGGCGAAATCGAACTCGGCGGCCGCATCGGGAGCCTGCTCGAGGTTGGCACCGGCTTTCATCCTGAGCTCAGCGGACGCGACAATGTGTTTCTCAATGGCTCCATGCTGGGCATGAAAAAGCAGGAGATCCGTGCGAAATTCGACGCGATCGTCGAGTTCGCCGAGGTCGGAAAATTCATCGACACCCCGGTCAAACGCTATTCGAGCGGCATGTACGTGCGCCTGGCCTTTGCCGTGGCGGCCTTCCTGGAACCCGAAATCCTGTTTGTCGATGAAGTACTGGCGGTCGGCGACGCGCAGTTCCAACGAAAGTGCATCAATCGCATGCAGGAAATTTCCCAGGACCAGGGACGCACCATCCTTTTTGTCAGTCACTCGATGCCCGCGATCCGGCGGCTGTGCAAACGGTGCGCTGTTCTGGAAAAAGGAAAACTCCTCGGTTTGTTTCCGATCGCTGAGGCGGTGGAGCTCTACAGCCGGAAGGTAAACCCATCCGCCTGTGATGTGGACGTGCGCGACCACAAGCGTGACAGCGTCTCCAATGGAGCCGTCTGCCGGATCACCCGGGTGCGGGTTCTGGGGGATCGCGAACTCTCCTTTAACGAACCTTTGGAAATCGAGTTTGAAATTGAAGCTCCCGAGACGATCGAGAAGGCGATGATCGGATTTGGTTTCGACACGGTGGAAGGCCAACGGATTCTCACCCTCGACAGTGACGCGGACGGAAGTAATTTTTCGCTCGCCGCCGGGCAAAACCGGGTCCGCCTCAAACTCCCCGTACTGCCGTTGCACCCCGGCAGGTATTATTGTTCGGCGACCGTGGGCCTCGGCCGCGTTTATTACGACATCATCGACGGATTCGCTCTCTGGGAGGTTCGGGCCGGCCGTGACGATTGGGAAAGCGACCGTCGTTTCGGCGGATGCCGCCTGTTGCCGCAGGTTTCTGTGGAAACCCTTTCCCCGGCCTGTTCGTGACCGGAAATTTGCGCCCCGGCCGAATCCAGATTCGCACGACCCCACTTCTTTCCATGGATCAACCACTGACCATCATCATTTGCAGTCACAATCCCAAGCGTGAATACATTTCTGAAACGCTGGACGCTTTGCGCATGCAAACCATCCCGGCCTCGGGATGGAATCTGCTCTTGATCGACAACGGTTCAAAGGAACCCCTCTCGAACTGGATCAACCTGGAGTGGCATCCCACCGCCCGGATTGTGCGCGAGGAAAAGCTTGGCGTGGCCCACGCCAGGCACCGTGCGTTCACGGAGGCTCAAGCCCTGGGCGCGGGCACGATCCTCTTTGTCGACGACGATAATATTCTTGAGCCCGACTATCTTGCGCGGGGCGAGGAAATCGCGGCCGCCTGGCCGCAACTCGGCTGCTGGGGCGGACAACTGCTCCCGCGTTACGCGGTTCCCGCACCGGAATGGAGCAAAAAATATCTGAATTACCTGGCCATCTTCCCCCTCGCGACGGACCTCTGGTGTAACTCGGTGGCCTCCTATAGCATGGTTCCACCCACCGCCGGGTGTTTTCTGCGCGGCCCCGTCTGGCGAAGATACCTTCATCTCATCGACCTGGACTCGCGACGTCTCGATCTCACGCGATCGGAAGACATGGACCTCGCGCTCACCGCCATCGACCTCGGATTGGGTCTTGGCCGATTCCAAAAATTGCGGCTCACCCACATCGTACCGGCCAACCGTTTAACTCCGGAGTACTTCGAACATCTGTTGGAGAGCACAATGGTGGGAACAGGCATGATGGAATATATCCGCTATGGGCGCATTCCCAAGCCGTCGAGCCCGAGTGTCCTGGATCGGACAATCCTGAAATTACGTACGTTGCGTTTACCGGAACCAGTGCGCTCTTTCGTGCGGGCCGAACTGAGAGGCAAGGAAGCGGCACGACGGATCGTCCTTGCGTGGGACGCCTCCACGTCCCGCGCGTCCCTGGTCCAGCTGCAATCCTCCGCCCCCGGGGTCTGAATCCCGTCGCAACGTATCCGCATGACCGCTGCATCGTCCAGTTTCTCCGTGTTAATCCCCGCATATCGCGCCGGAAAAACCATTGCGGCCACCTTGATGTCCGTCGCGCATCAGACCCTTTGTCCCAAGGAAATCCTGATCTACGAGGACGGGTGCTTCGACGATCTCGCGAACACCGTGACGAAATTCGCGGAATCGGCGCCCTGCCCTATCCGCCTGTTGAGCTGTCCGTTGAACGGTGGCGTGTCCCGTGCGCGGAACATTCTACTGCGCGAGGCCGCCGGCGAATTCATCGCCTTCCTCGACGCGGATGACATCTGGGCTCCTGGTCACCTGGCCTGCGCCGCGGAGGCTTTTGCCGCGGGGGCCGATGTCGCATTTTCCGGCGTGACCTTCATTGACGGTTCGGGACGCGAAATCCCCGGCCGCGCGGAACCGTCCGCCCAGCAGCTTGCCGACATCGCGCCGTCCATGTTCTGTTATAATTTCGTGCAGTGCACCTCGACGCTCAGCCTTCGGCGGGGGTGGATCGACCGGGTCGGAAATTTCGACGTGACCCTTTCTCATGGCGAGGATTTGGACCTATGGTTGCGTCTGCTCGCGGCGGGCGCGGTCTGGCAATACACGGGCCGTTGCAGTTGCGCCTATCGCAAACACGCAACGAGTGCGATGGGCCAGACGCTTCTGGTGGTCGAACGGATGGCGGCATTCTATGAAAAGCATCTTTCGAATCCGCTCATTCCACGGGCCGCGCGGCGCGGCGCACTGATCGCCAACCGGCGCACGCAAGCCCGCCTGAACTGGCGTCGACGTCCAGCGGTCGCGGCGGTCGCACTGCACCGGTTGATTCGATTGCAACCGTGGAACGCAGGCTACGTCGCCGCGCTGGCGGGTGTGACGATTTGGTCATGGATTGCAGAATCCGCTTCGACGCCCGCTTCAGAAATCCGCTCCACGTAATATCAATCGTGATCCCTCCCATGAAAATCATGGCCCATTCCTGCCTGACTGGCCCGGAGAGCTCTCCGTGGCAAAGAAACCTTCTGTATCAACTTTACACCAAGAGCACGCCTCGCCTGCATGAATGGACGGAAGACCCAGAAGAGGCTGATATCATTTTTTTGACCGGAACGGAGCGCAAAGGAGTTTCGACGCTCCGCCAAGACCCCTTTCCGCGACGCTATCCCGAAAAATCTTTTGTCCTCAGCGAACAGGACGAGGCCCCTTTTTTGATGGCGGGAATTTATCCCAGTGCGCCCCGGGAGCTGTTTGGCCGCGGCCGGTTTCGATCCGGTTCATACGGACTTCACCAACTGGATTTCCGCAACCCATTGATCGAAAATTACGACTACGGGAAAAAAGACTCGAATCCCCCGCCGGATCTTCTCGCCTCGTTCCTCGGCCGCAACTCCCACGCCTTGAGACGTCAACTGTTCCGCCTCAAATTCCCGTCGGGTAAAATACTTATCGAGGACACCAGTCATTTCAACGCATTCACGCACGATCTTGAAGGGAAACGCGAAGGATGGAATCGCTACCTCGCGGTGAGCCTGCGTTCTAAGTTCATGCTGTGCCCCCGCGGCACCGGGCCCGCCTCCATCCGGCTGTTTGAAGCTTTGAAACTGGGCGTGGCTCCAGTCGTCATTGCCGATGACTGGTTGCCCTGCGAAGGACCTGACTGGGATAAATTCACGGTATTCGTACGCGAAGACGAAACCGAAGCCTTGGAGACCATTCTGGAAAAGGCCGAGTCCACTTTTCTGCAGCGCGGTGAGCTGGCCCGGCGCGCCTACGACGAATACTTCTCTCCCACTGCGTACTTTAACTACCTCGTCACTGCCGTACGGTCCATTAAGAAGACCCGCGTCATTCCGGAACGGTGTTTCGTTCTGGCCTGGCCGGCGGGACGCGTCCTGCGCAGCGTCCGCCAAAAAATTTCCGGATGGCCATTGCGTCGCATCGCCAACGGAGCCAAGCGCCGCGCCCGTCGTCTTGTCGGCGCCAGTTAATTAATATAAATTCAATGACATTACTCGCAGAAATTCCCACGGGTAGCCGGCCCGCGTCCGCACGTGTCCCAGCGGCGCCGCTGGTATTAATCGGCTGCGGAGCGGTCAGCCGGCTCTTTTATCAGCCCGCCATTCTTGAGCTAAACCGTCGGGCCGAAGTCCAATTGGTCGGGCTGGTGGATCCCATCGAAGCAGCGCGAACTTCTTTGCGGGAAAAATCTCCTGCGGCTCAAAGTGTGGCGGATATGAAAGAAATAGACGCACCCGCGGGCAGTCTCGCGATCATTGCTTCACCACCGCGATTTCATTCCGCCCACTGCCTTGCTGCCCTCGGGCGCGGCTGGCATGTGCTCTGTGAAAAACCAATGGCCACAACCGCGTCGGATTGCGCGGCTATGACTCTTGCCGCCGAAACCGCCAACCGCATCCTGGCGGTGGGTCTGTACAAACGTTTTTTTCCGAGCAGCGAATACCTGCGCGAACTCTGCCAGGGCGGCGCGCTCGGCCGGTTGGTGTCGTTTGATTTGCAGGAAGGTGGTCCCTTCAATTGGCCCGCGGCGTCGCCTTCATTCTTCGTCAAAAGCGAAACCCCCGGCGGCGTCCTGCTCGACATCGGCGTGCATGTGCTGGATCTGTTGCTGTGGTGGCTGGGCGATCCCGCGTCGTTCGACTACGCCGACGATGCGATGGGCGGTCTCGAAACGAATGCCGTACTGAAACTATCCTACGCCAGTGGCACGAAAGGGAAAATGCACCTGAGCCGCGACTGGGCGACGCGCCAGCGCTACTGTTTCGAATTCGAAAAAGGCACCGTCGAATGGACCGTCAACCAGGCCAACGCGATCACAGTTCAGCTCAAGGGCCTGTCGTCGCTACAAGGAACGCTCGTGGATTCACTCGCAGTTCCCGCGTTGACCAATCCCCAGTGTTTTATCGCGCAGCTCCAAAACGTCGTGGCCGCCGTCCGAGGCGAAGCAGAGGTCCGGGTCAACGGCCGTGACGGCGAACGCGTCACCCGCCTGATCGAACGCTGTTACGCCAAGCGGCGCCTCCTCGCCCAACCCTGGCTCGAACCAGCCGAAGCCGCCCGCGCCGCGCAATTCGCCCAACGACCATGAAAGTAGCGCTCATTGGCGCCGGTGGCTTCATCGGCAATCGCATCGTCGAACAATTGCACTTGGGTACGAATCATCATGTCGTACCCATCGTCCGCAAACCTTACCGGCTCGCGTTGCCCGCACGGTTCAACGTCGAATGGCGCCTCGGCGACGCGCTGGACACCCCTTCACTCGCAGCCTCACTGAAGGGCTGCGACGCCGTCATCCACGCCGCACTCGGTGATCCGCGCCAGATCGAAGCGATGCCGGCGATCCTGTGCGCCGCCGCCGCCACGGCCGGCGTAAACCGGGTGGTCTATCTCAGCACCGCATCGGTGCATGGTCAGGCTCCGGCCATTGGCACCAATGAATCGTCCCGGCTGCACACCGCCCACAGCATGGACTACAACAACGCGAAAGTCCGGGCCGAGCAGAATTTTTTCCGCAGCTGCGCCCAACGACAAGTCACTGGTTTTGCGCTCCGTCCGGGAGTGGTTTATGGCCCGCGCTCACGCTGGATCACCGATCTCGTCCAGGATCTTCGGCTCGGGCAAGCGTGGCTGTCCAGTGGCGGCGCCGGCATCTGCAATAGCATTTACGTCGACAGTCTTGGCGGGGCCGCGATCTCGGCGCTCACCGCGCCAGACGGCGCGGCGGGGCCGTATTTGGTCGGCGACAACGAGACCGTTACTTGGCGGGATTTTTATCACGCAATCGCCGACGGCCTGGGACTCGATTCCTCCACGATCTGCGCCGTGGACCGGCTTCCCGCCTTCCAACGCTCCACGGGCGAAAAGGTGAAACGCGCGGTCGCCAGCCCCGCCGTCCAACGGCTGCTTCCACTGATCCCCGGCGGCTTGAAGCGCACGACGAAACAGTTGATCGCCGCCACGCAGGTTCCACCGCGACCAAACGCATGGAGCCTTCCGTCCCGGCCCGCTCCGCGCATCACGGAAGAACTGGCGCTCCTGCAGCAATGCGCGTGGAAGTTCCCCCATGAACGCGCGATTGAACGGATCGGCTATCAACCTCGCGTCAGCTTCGACGAAGCCATCGCTCGCAGCCTTGCGTGGTTCGCTTTTGCCGAAGGACGCCTCTGAAAAGTCAGGCAACGGTATTAATTTCCAATCTCGCTCCCCCTATGAAAACCGACGACCCGATTTCCCCCGCAGTTACGGAAACTGCTGCTCCCCTACCGGAGCCTTCGCGCCCTCAAGCCCACCAGAACGGGGCTGGCGTCGCGCGAGTTGCGCCCGCCCTAACGTGGCGGCAGTCGGTCGCATTTGACCACTGCAGGATTTTGTTGCCCCAATTTATTTTCAGCCGGGGCAATTCCGCCCTGCTCCAACTTTACCGGCTCTCATTGGAAGAAGGCGAACCGCGGACCATGGCGGGAGCGTGGACGCGTTTCCTTGCCCGTCCCCTCTTCGCGCTCGTGGCCCTTCGCCAGATGTGGACCTATCTGCGCCGCTACGGCGGTTTTGTGAAGAAGACCTACGGCATATCCCGCCTGCAACAACTGCGGGATCTCTGGCATTGCGCGTGGCGGCAAAATCAATGCCCCCGGCATTATTACTGGCGAAAATTTTATTTGATTCCGGATCGCGCCGACTGGCTGCTCAACCTCGAACATCGCCAGATCAACACCCTGCTAAACCACCTGAACCGCAATCTTCCGATTACGAAAGTAACCAACAAGGTGCAGTTTCATCAGCATTGCCTGGAGGCAAACCTTCCGACTCCCGTCGTATTGGCTGCGTGGGACGTTCAGGGACAATTGGTCGGCAACTCGCCTGCTACCGTGGCCGCCGACGTTTTCCTCAAGCCCACCTCCGAATACGGGAGCGTCGGCATCATGCCGATCGTTTATGAACGCGAGACGAACACGCATCGCTTGAACGGGGCGAACCTGGCGTGGCCCGGGCTGTTGAAAGCGATTGCCGCCATGGTCCAAACTGATCGCCGGCCAATGCTGTTGCAACGTCGCCTGCGGAATGCGCCACGCAACGCGATCTATGGCGACGCCGATATCTGCAATTCCCGCATCATCACGGGGCTCGCACCCGGGGGCACCCCCGAGGTCATCGGCGGATTTGTCCGGCTCCCCTCCAGCCTCACCACGACTGGCCATGACCGGAATATCATGATCGCCAGCATCGAAGTGGCAACGGGACGAATGGAACCCGGTAGATTCCGCGAGACCATGCTCGGGGATTTTCCCGTGCACCCCGACACGGGCGCAAAGATTGCAGAGCAACCCTTCTCCGGCTGGGAGGAAATGAAGGAACTCGCGATTCGCGGCCATCGCACGTACCCGTGGATGCCGTTCATCGGCTGGGACGTCGTTGATACGACCGACGGTGTTTTGTTGCTCGAAGCCAACGCTTATTGGGGCGGCGACTGCGTGCAACTGCCGGGCGCCACGCCGTTGGGCAAAACGCGGTTCGCCGAAATCTATCTGAAAAATTTCGAAACTTTCTACGGACCGAATACGCCGGCCCATCGTTTTTCCACAGAATGACCCGCCTCTGGAATCTCCCCGTTTTCAGGTTGATCTCGACTGATCGCTGTCGCGTGGCCGCGCCTTGGTTTGCCTGGACGCGCGGCCGCGATGACGGATCATTTTTGCGCCGCCGCGCGAATGCACTCGAACGGAAAAAACTGGGAGCAACTAATCTGCTGGAGCAAATCCCCGCCGCGTGTCTCTACCTCGCGATCAGCCTGCCTCGGATTTTTTTGGCGATCCAACGCTGGGGTCACAGTCTTCGGGCCGCTGACCGGGTTTCCTATCATCAACAATTTGTCGACCTGTGTTTTTGCGCTTGGCGCGCCGGTCTCCGCCCCCAGGTTTATTACTTTCTCGGACTCCATCGCCGGCCTCGCACCGCGTCGTGGCTGAATGTCATCGATCCCTCCGAGCTGCATCATTTGCAACGCGACGCCTCGCCGGCGGATCTCAATGCCCTTGAGGACAAAATCCGGTTCACTGATCGCGCGCTGCAATGCAGCATCCGCACCGTGCCGATCCTGGCCGTCTGGGAAGACGGGAAGGAAATCTCCCGCGCTGAACCCTCAGCGCTCAAACGCGATCTTTTCGCCAAACGTTCGCTCACCTACAGCAGCGCCGGCATTTTTGGCCTGCGCTATAATCCTGGCACGGAAAAACACCACGACGCTGAGTCCGGGAAATCCGACCGGCTCCCGGCACTGTTCTCGTCACTCTCCCTTGGGACCACCCTGATGGTGCAGCCGTGGTTGAAAAATCATCCCGACCTGACCGGTTTTTCCGCCTCGGCGTTGTGCAACTATCGCATCGTCTCCGGGCGGCACCCGGACGGCCGGGTCGAAATCCTTCTCGCCGCCCTTCGCTTCCCCCTGGAGAGCAATCTTACCTGCGCCGAACAGGACATGACCCTTTGCGCCGCCGTCAATTTGATTACCGGCCGGCTCCACGCCGCCGAATCCAAACACCCCGGCTTGGGCCGCCTCACGCGCCACCCGGTGAGCGGACAGGTCATCGAGGATTTTCCGGTTCCGCGTTGGGCGGAAATGATCGCTGACGTCATCGCCGCCCACACGCATTGGCCGGAATTTCCTTTTATCGGTTGGGACGTATCGGACACGACCGACGGTCTGTATTTCCTCGAAGGCAGCTGCCTGTGGGGTGGATTTCTCGCCCAAATGTCCGGCAGCCGTCCGCTCGGGCTCACCCCGTTTGCCACGATTTATCAGGCGAATCTCGCGCAGCGCGCCGCAGCCACCACCTGATACTTTCCGATGTCCCGGAACTTGAAAAACATCTTGAAACGACTCCACCGCTGGTGGCTGCGCCACACGCCCGGATCGGACGTGTCCGTATCGGGTGAAAACCACCGGGTCATCTGGAACGACTCGCGGCTCAATCATTGTCGCGTGGAAATTTCCGGGCATAACAACCGGCTCGAAATCGGCGGGGGCGCAATCTTGTGGAATGCAAAAATTCAGCTCACCGGCAGCAATTTATTCTGTCACATCGGCGCACGCACGCGGATCCGCGGGGGCACGTTCGTCGTGACCGACGACAACAGCCGCTTGGAAATCGGCGACGACACGACTATGAATGCTCCCGTGATTGTCGCGCAGGGAGGCGCCCGCGTCATCCTGGGACGAGACTGCATGGTGGCTTACGGCTCGGACATCCGTTGCAGCGATGGCCACAGTGTGATCGACCCCGTTTCAGGTGAAACGCTCAATCCGGCCGCTGACGTGGTGATTGGGAATCACGTCTGGATCGGAATTCACAGTCAGATTCTCAAGGGCCTGACCATCGCCGATCACGCGATCGTCGCGGCGCGTTCGGTCGTCACGCGCTCGGTCACAGGCGGAACGGTCGTGGGCGGCAATCCCGCGAAACTCCTTCGCACCGGGGTCACCTGGGATCGTCGTCAACCGGTAAAACGTTAACGAACGCATCACGTCACCATGCAGATAAATCACTTCAAGAGACCGTTCCCGAAAATCGAGGATCAAGGGAAATTCCAAGGAGTACGCGGTCCGCTGGGGGCGCTGGAGATTGAGCGGATTTCAGTAACGGGGGTTATCATCGCGCGCCGCGCAGAACTGCCCAAGGAATTCGCGGCAAATCCCAACGCGGGCCATTTGAGCGGCGACGTCATTTTGTCCACCCCAACAGACCTGCTGAACCGCCGCGTGGCCCGCTTCTGCGAGATCTGAAGCTTAACCCTCCGATGTCGCTGGCGTATTCAATTCTCGCACACAAATCCCCCGTCCAGGTGGAACGGTTATTCCGTGCGGTTTATCATCCGGACGATTGCTTTGTGCTCCACTTCGATCGCCGAGCCGAGGCCGGACTACATCAGTTGGGACGAAAGCTCGCTCGTGAATATTCCAATGTCTGTGTTCTCCCGTCGCGGGCAATATTGTGGGGAGGCCCGATGATCGGTGATGTGCAGATCGCCGCCATGCAGCGCGCCCTCGATCTCTCGTCACAGTGGAGCCACTTCATCAATCTCACCGGCCAGGACTTCCCTATAAAATCGAGGGAGGAAATCCTGCGGAAACTTTCCCCTCTCCACGGCACCAGTTTTGTAAGTTGGTTCGATCCTCTCGCCAGTCCCTTGTGGAAAAACGCGCGCGCCCGGTTGGATCGTTATCACCTGGCATATCCGTGGCTCGCCCGTCTCTTGCAACTACCCGGCGTGGGAAGACGGGTGCGACATCTGTTTGGCTGGGATAACCAGCTGCCCTATGTGCCGTTCTATCGGCGCAAATGGCCGGCCTTTTTTCGCTATTACGGCGGGGCGCATCACGTCATTCTTAACCGGGAGACCTGCGCCTATATGAACGCAGATGCGCGAGCACATCGTATTCGCCGCTGGCTGCGGCACGCAGGGATCGCCGACGAAATCATTTTCCAGACGGTTCTCCTCAACAGCCCGCTGGCTCCCACCTTGGTTAACGAACATTTCCGGGAGATCGTCTTCCCGGCCTCCGATTCGCCGCATCCAATGACTCTGACCGAAAAGGACCTGCCCCGGCTCTTCGCCAGCCGCGCTTTTTTTGCCCGGAAATTCGAGCCGGTTAAAAGCGACGGAGTGGTGGACGCGCTCGAAAAGAAAATCCGAATGCACGAAGCGCCAATTTAATGAGCTCCCCCCTGATCAGCATTTGTATTCCGGCCTATCAAGCCGATCGCCATCTCGCGACGACCCTGGCTTCGGTGGGAAACCAGACGTACCCGAACTGGGAATTGATCGTGGTCGAGGATGGATCGCGCGATCGCGCGGAGGAGATCGTCACCGCTTTTGCCGCCACCGTCAGTCAAAGCGTCCGTTTCCTTCGCCACGATAAAAACCGCGGGCTTCCGGCGACCCGCAATACCGGAATCGAAGCCGCCTTGGGCAACTGGGTGGCGTTGCTCGATAGCGACGACCTCTGGAAACCCGAGCATCTCGAATTTCTGGTCCGACACATCAACCGAGATCCGTCGGCTGATCTCGTGCACGCCGGCTCCATCCTCTTTCAAAGCGAGACCGACAAGATCCTTGAAATACGCGCACCGTCCCCGGAGATGATCGCGAACTTTCCCCACTCGATGTTCGTCGGACACTACATCATCCAACCGGCTTCTGTCCTATTGCGTCGCGCATTTTGGAAAAAGGTCGGCGGATTTGACCCGGCGTTTCGCTATGTCGAGGACCGCGACATGTGGCTGCGTTGCGCGCGCGCAGGTGCCCAATTTGCCTACACCGGCGAGGACACCTGCCTGTACCGCAAACACACCGCTGCACTCTCCACCCACGCCCCGGAGATGGCCGAGGCCGCGGCGGCCGTTTTTGACAAGCATTTGGATTGGGAGGCGATTCCGCACGAGCTGCGCCGGCGTCTCGCCGCGGAAACGTGGGCGGCGGCTGGCAAACTCCGCCAGCGGAAACAACCCGGACTGGCCCGGCGCAATTTTCAACATGCCTGCGCCACCGACTGGCGTCTCGACTGGTGGTTGCGCGCGCAAGTCTGCGCATTACTGGCATTTTTCCATCCTTCGACCGGAGCCACCTCCCCGTGAGCGTTACTCTTTGCACCCTCTTTGAAGGCGACTATCATCTCGGCGCTGCGGCGCTGTTGAACTCGCTGCATCGCTCGGGATTTACCGGCACGTTCGTCTGCGGTTATCGCGGAGCACGACCCGCGTGGGCCGGTCATACCTCCAGCCTCGCTCCCATCCGTGTTCGCTGGATCGAAATCACTTCTCCGATTCATTTGACCAACTACAAACCGGTGTTCATGCGTTCGTGTCTCCATGTCCACACGCCGGAAGCGACGGCCATTGGTTATCTCGACCCGGATATTGTCGTGAAGGCATCGTGGCCGGTGATGGAGCGCTGGATACAGGGGGACGGCATCGCCCTCTGCGAGGACGTCAACGCAAGTTTTCCCGCCGGCCATCCGTATCGAATCGCTTGGAACGATTTCTTCTCCCGCCACAATCTCGTGCCGGAGCGTGCCCTGGAGCGCTATTACAACGCGGGATTCGTCGCCGTAAATCGTCAGAACGAAAAACCATTGATTTGTTGGGAGAAATTAATCGAACTCGCAAAGGTGGAATTGGGGTCGCTCGCCCAGCTCAAGCATTCCGGTCCCGAAGCTTTGTTTCACACGCCTGATCAGGACGCGTTGAACATGTCCCTTCTCCTCGAACCGGTTGCGATCAACGCAGCTGGGCCCGAGGGCATGGATTTTTTACCAGGGGGCCATTTGCTTTCGCACGCTGCCGGGGGTCGCAAACCGTGGCGCGGGGGATTTTTGCTGGAGGCGCTTTCCGGCCGCCCACCCGGGACCGCCCAAAAACAATTTTACCGCTACGCCGATTCACCATTGAGCGTGCTTCCCTCGGCCAAACTATCGTGGCGTCGTTTCGAACTGGCCGCCGCCGCGCTCGTGGGGCGCTTCTATCGCCGCGCATGAAGATCGTATTTATCTGCACGTCCGCCGAACCGGGTCGCGACGGCGTTGGCGACTACACCCGCCGACTCGCCGCCGCCTGCGCCGAGCGCGGTCATCGCTGCCTGATTCTGGCCCTGAACGATCGCCACGTGAATGCTTCGTCCACCGAACTTCACGGTGAGTTCCGCACGATCTGCCGCTGGTCCGCTACCCTGCCGTGGTGGGTGCGGATCGCAGCAGCCAAAGACCGGATCAGCCGGTTTGAACCTGACTGGCTCAGCTGGCAAATGGTCACCTACGGGTACCAGCCCAAGGGAATTCTCGGACCGGAGATCATGCAGCTCGCGAAGGAACTTCGAGCGCCCCGGATGCATGTCATGTTACACGAAATCTGGATCGGGCTCGCGCAGGGCGATTCGCTCTGGTCGCGAATCACCGGCTGGCGACAGCGGCGCGCGCTGCTCCGATTTTTGCGCATTGCCGAACCCGACCAGTTAAACACCTCCAACCCAACCTACGTCGCCGCGCTCAGCCAACACAACTGCACCGCTTCCGTCCTTCCTCTGTTCAGCAACATCCCAATCGTACCCACTTCACCCGCGCAGTGTGAAAAATTACTGGCGCGATACCTGCCACCGGCGGCCAACGGCGGCCAACGTCTCGTGGGTATTACGTTCGGCACGCTCCATCGGCAATGGCAACCCGACGCTGCCACCCAGTTGCTGAAATCGACCGCCAAGCGACAAAACCGCGATGCCGTCCTGCTCGCGATCGGGCGCATCGGTCCCCACGGCGCCGCCATACTGGAGCAGATAAAATCCGCGGGAATCACCGTGGCCGTCACCGGCGAACTTCCGGTCGAAGAAGTTTCCTGTCTCATGCAAGCGGCCGATCTCGGTATCGCTCCGCATCCGAAGGCCCTCATTCGAAAAAGTGGCGTGGTCGCCGCCATGCTCGATCATGGGTTGCCAGTACTGATGCCGCGCGATGATTGGCACCTCCGCCACGGCCCCACGCCCGACGGCACCCGCGAACCCCGACTCGTCCGTCTCGCGGATCTGTCCGACACTTCCACGGATGCCTGGCTGAAGCACCGGCAGTCTCCCGGCGATTCTTTCCCAAACACGGTGGCGCGCTTTTTGGAGGAGCTCTCCTCATAATGAACACTCTTTTCTACGCGCCCCAAATGGCGGCTTATGGCGGGATGGAACGCCACATCTGTTCCCTCGCGGCCCTGACGGCCCAGCGCGGGCATCGCGTGACCCTGCTCACCACCAGTAATTCGCTGGGCGATGATCTTCGCGCGGAAATCGATCATCCCTTCATTTCCCTGCATGAACTTCCCGC
>JAYVMJ010000265.1:0-2898 GCA_043759025.1 Verrucomicrobiota bacterium
CTCCGCGCCCTCCGCGTTAAATTCGTTTTATCCCGGTTCGCGGCGGAGTTGAGCTCACTCTAATTCCTTGGGATCAGGATGTCTGAGGTTACGAATGGTGGTTCGGTGCGCGATGGAAAAATACGCCAAGCCGCGCTTGATTTCGCAAGAACCGCCCATCACTCAACCGGCGAAACGCCCCGCGCTCTCATAATGACGCCTTTCGTTGCTCCCCACTCGAGCGGACGGCAGTGGGTCGGTCAGTGGCGCAAACGGCAAGACCATCCCGCGATTACCGTCGGTCCTCGCCTCACTATTTCACTTCGATCCTGACCCAATAAGACCAATCGTATGATTCACTCAGGTTGGGTCGGTTGGAAAACTCCAGGTTCTCACCGGGCAAAGGCTGGTACGGGATGGTCTCATGCTGCAGGCCGCGATCACCGATCCGATTCACCGGATCGAGCACCCGGCGATAAATCTCGCGACGCCTGCCATCGGGGGTTTCCCCGCTGACAATAAATTCAACCCCGTCCGTTTTGTCCCCCTGATGAAGGTAGGCAGCTGGCACGATGCCAAAATCCCAGGTAATCCGTGCAGCATCGCCGGGCGCATGCAACCAGAGATCGCAGTCCGGATTAACCAGCGTGCTTTGGACTCCTTCCACCTCAAGGGCGCTGTAGCCGTATTTGAAACTCCCCCGAAACGGAGCGGGTGAAACAAAGCCAAAATACTTACGGGAAATTTCCTCCGTAATCGCGATGGACTGGTTCGCGGGTTTCAACGCCGGGACGCGTACATGCAAGGTGATTTTGGGATATCGCTGCTGCCCCGCCCGAACGTGTTCCTCCACCTCGTCAATGCAGGATCGGCCAAGATAAATATCGGTGAATTCCTCGGACATCGCGGGTGCGTTGTCATCGATGTCAAATCGCTTCGCCAACAGACTGAGGAGCGCCCCATCCTGTCGTTGCGGTCCGACCAGCACGAGGGCGGAAACCTTTTCGCCGGCCAGATCATCCATCGCCCTGTGCAGATAATTCGCGTCACGTTCGAGGCCATTGCGGATCATGAGCGCGCGGCGCTGGGAATAATATGGAATGATCGGACACCAGTCGTTGCCGGCCACAATGATGATGGAATCCTTTGGTGTAAAATCGCGCAAAACGCCGGTGTAGTTGAAGCCGCCGTCCCGCTTGATCGCCTGGTCACCATGGTAACTATGCCAATAAGTGTTGAGCTGCGCGCCCATGAGCGCCACGAACCCCAGTAATGAAATCCATCGCGGCACCCGCGAATCAAGCAGGCCATCGAAAATAAAACCGATCGCCGCCAGCAAAAACACCGTGCAGGAATAATAATAATATTCCTGGTACGCGTAGGCGAACGGGAACAGGAGTTGCGCGAGAAAAAACACTCCGGCCAGACCCAGTACGCGTTTCCTCGCTACCTTGAAGACAGCCAGCCCGGTGACGAGGACGACGCCGATGATCCAGGGATTCATGATGGCCTCGCGCCAATTTCCCAGCAGCATCACCCACACCTTCCGCGAGAAACTCGCCGCAAAATCGAAAAGCCCCCAGTTTCCCTGCGTCAGTTCCTTCGACGCAAAAAGTCCGGCGGAAGCGTGAGCCAACTTGATGGGATCCGTGAGCAGCACCCACCAGCGCAACGCGCCAAGCGGAATCGCCACGGTTGCCAGACCCCAGCAAGCTGTCCGTAAAGGCACGCTCCAGTTGTTGCCCACGCGCAACTCCCGCCACAAAAGCCACGCCCCATATCCCGCCGCCGGCAAAAGCCAGACAGCCAGCGTCGCGCTCTTAATCAACGCCGCGCCGGCACCGAACACGATCGTTGCAACCATCCAAGACCAGAGCCGCTCGTCCATCGTCCGCACAAAACCCAGTAGAAACCAAGCGCAGCAAAGCAGCTCCATCGACTCCATCAAAAATGCCCGCGAATAAAAAATATAAAGCGGCGCCGTCAGAATCAGCGCAAGGGTCAGCAAACGCCGCGGGGGCGACAACCTCAACCGACCAAGGAGCAGATACAAGGCGGGCAACGCGAGATAGAAACACGACAGCGAAATCGCCCGGGCTGCGACGATCTGGGTCCAGCCGGTTGCCCGACTGAGCAGAACCACGCTCCATTCATAAATCGGCACCTCCAGCAGGATTGAAACCCAGGGCTTGCCCACCACCGGCACCTCATATCGCCATGAAAAATTATTCTGCTGGTCGATATAGTAGGAAGTGATCGCCGTCTGGGCCTGGCGAAACTCCTGATGAGGCATAAACCCGACGGTGAAGTTGAAGGTCGCGAAATAAAAATGCACCAAGAGCGCGACGGCAAATATCCCGGCCATGAGCCTCTGCTCGTGAAGCGATTGCGTGGGTGCGGCCGGCGACATAGACCGGCGAGACAACAGCCCCGCGTTTCCACTGCAACCCATTAACCAAAACAACCCGATGCCTGCGTCCGGCAGGTTTTTCCTGCGATCAAGATCCAAAATCGACTGTTAGCCCTTTCAGCGCGGAGCGAAGTACGCCCGGTGGATGTAGAAAACAAAGATTAACGTGAACGTCGCACAGGTCAGTCCCGCGCCGATCGCCATGCCTTTCCGTTTCTTCTCCAGGAAGATCATTCCTGCCGCCAACGCCATAACGGCAACGTAGGCTGCATAAACAGCCGCACCCACTTCTTTCGGCTGTCGCGCCAAAAGCGGAACGGTGAAAACAAACAAAAGGGTGCAATTGGAAGTGAAGTCAGCGACTGCGAAGGCCGGAGCCTGACGGGGAAAGATCGTTTGGGAACAAACAAAACACGTCAGGTCTTGACTCTTGACAGAAGCGCCTTCGTTGCCTTCTGGCCCGACGCGGAGAGCAACCAGCGGCGGGAAAATTGACTGGCAGAGGCCGG
>JAYVMJ010000266.1:0-5135 GCA_043759025.1 Verrucomicrobiota bacterium
AAGGCGTCTACAGATAAATATTCGCCTTCGAATAAATTTTTTCGGGCAAATACGTGGTGCCAGATAGCCTTCATTTTCTAAGTCCGACAGGCTGCTAGATTGCCTTTCGTCGTCGGCTAGGGTGGGTTCCGATCGTCCATAATTACCTTGCGTTTACCCATCCGCTGGCACCTCTTACCGTTCTCGTTAGAGATAGCGTTTAGATGACAGGATCTGGTGAGTCGTAGGCTGAGCGTCAGGCTTAAGTGATGATTTCGAAACCCACGGTGGGAACGGACTGGCAGATAGCGAAGGATCTACGAATTATCACATGAGCAATTCCAAACTCTACGTTGGAAATCTATCGTTTAACACCACCGAAGACGAGCTGCGCTCGGCCTTCAGCCAATTTGGTTCTGTGACCGACCTCTATGTCGCCATGGACAAGATGACCGGTCGCCCACGCGGTTTCGCTTTCGTTACCATGGGCACGGCTGATGAAGCCAAGCTCGCGACCGAGAAGATGAACGGCACCGATCTCGGTGGCCGTGCTCTCACGGTTAATGAAGCCCGTCCAAAGGAAGAGCGTCCAGGTGGCGGCTTCGGCGGCGGCGGCGGCGGTCGTGGCGGCTTCGGCGGCGAACGTCGTGGCTTCGGCGGCGGCGGTGGCGGTCGCGGGGGCCGTGGTGGTTACGGCGGCGGCGGCGGTGGCGGCGGTCGCTACTAATTTCGCTTTCGCATTCGCGAACCGATTTTTCAATTCAAGCGGAGCCTTCCCGGCTCCGCTTTTTTATTTTGTGATTTTAGCCGCCGCGGTTGCACCATGAAATGAATGAAGCCACCGCCGATTGAGGTGAAAGAGCATCTTGCGCGGATCGAAGCGTGCACGCTTTGTCCTCGCATGCACCGTCCTCCCGTCGTGGGTCGGCCAGTGCGTGGACGGGTAATTCTGATCGGTCAGGCACCTGGTGATAAGGAGCCGAAGCTTGGCCGCCCGTTCGCCTGGACCGCCGGACGTACTCTTTTCCAATGGTTTCACGAGGCGCTGGGTTGGACGGAGGAAGAAACGCGGGATCGGATTTATTTCGCCGCAGTTTGTCGTTGTTTCCCGGGCAAGAAGGAAGGTGGCGGCGATCGGGTTCCTGATCGGGAGGAAATTGCCGCATGTTCGCGCTGGCTCGAAGCCGAATTTGCCTTGCTCAAACCCGAGCTCGTTTTGGCCGTGGGAAAACTGGCCATCAGCCAGTTTATTCCGGTGACTTCACTCAATCTCCTGATCGGGCAGTGTCTCCGGATCGATTATCGCGGGCACTCCGTCGATTGCATTCCTCTTCCGCACCCGTCGGGCGCCTCCCCCTGGCATCGGATCGAACCGGGACGGACGCTATTGCAACGCGCGATGAAGCGGGTGTCTGCCCATCCCGCGATCGCCCGCGATTAATTCTTCGCAAATATATTTGCTTCGCTCGTTTCCGCGCGCTGCCTTGGCGCTTTCCCATGATCACGCGTCGCTGGCTTATCATCGTCTCCTTTTTCGTCACAAGCGGCCTGGCCGCTTTCGCCGCCCACAATACTGACAAGACGACCGCCCGCAAAGCTTACAGCGGATACATCGTGACTGATGCAGCGAGCGGGCGCGTACTGCTGGAAGACGGCGCGGACGTGCAGACTCCGCCGGCGAGTATGACCAAGCTCATGACATTTGCCGTCCTCTACGACAAACTTTCCAGCGGTGCCGTCACTCTCCAGACGCCCGTCAAAATTGCTGTCGAGGACGCGAAGATGGGCGGGACCCAGGTTTATCTGGACTCTCGCGAAACCTTTCCCGTGGAGGAGTTGATTTACGCCATGATGATCCAGTCGGCGAACGATGCGGCGCACGCCCTCGCGCGAACCGCGGGCGGCTCGGTGCCCGCGTTTGTTGACCTAATGAACACGAAGGCGCGCGAACTCGGCATGACGCGCACGCTTTTTCGTTCCCCGCACGGGTTACCGCCGGCTTCCCGGCGGATCGCTGATGGCGACCTGACGACGCCGCGCGATTTCGCGATCTTGTGCCGTTATCTCGTGAAGAATACCGATATCCTTCGCTACACTTCCATCCGGAACCGGGATTTTGGCGCGGGTCGTAAGAATGGCCCGCAGCACATGCGGAATCATAATAAGCTCCTCGGGAAAGTCGCCGGGGTTGACGGTCTGAAGACCGGCTACACTGCTGGCGCCGGTTATTGCCTGAGCGCCACGGCGGAACGTGATGGACGGCGCGTCATCGCGGTGATCATGGATTCGTTTGGACCAAATGGTCAGATTGACAAGGGAAGAACGCGCGATCTCAAGGCCATTGAGTTGATCGAGCAGGGGTTCGCCGCCCATCCGGATGAATTTAAGACTGCGATGGCGACCGCAGTGCCGACCGTCGCTTCACCGGGCCCGGCGGAGATCCCCATGGTCAAGACGACCAAGGGACAAGCCACCAGCGAACAATCCTCGACGCCGCCACCATCGGTACCTACGTTTCGCATTATTCCCCCTTCAAAAAAGCCGTGAACAAACCCAACCTCATCCATCGCTTACTCTTTGTTTCACTTCTGCTGCTGGTATCCGGCGCTCCGTCCTTGTATGCACAGCGCGAAAAGCTGCCTGCCGACGATCGCGACATCGTTGAAAAAAAATGGCCGAATGCCAAGCGCACCTATACCTGCCTGCGCTATGTGGTGGTACAACCGGGGCAGAAAGATGGGCCGAGCCCGGTGCCTGGCAGCATGGTGGCGGTTATCTACAAGGGCATGCTACTAAACGGCAGTGTCTTCGATGAAACTTCCGATCCCAATCATCCGCTCATCACGCGCCTCGGCCGCGGTGAATTGATCGATGGATGGGAGGAAGCGCTCCAAAAAATGCACAAGGGCGAAAAATGGATTTTGATCGTGCCGTCCCAAATGGGTTACGGCGCACGGGGCAAACCACCGACGATTCCGCGCGACGCCACTTTGGTGTTTGCAATGGAGCTCGTCGATTTCGGACCACACCTGAAAAGTAATTGAGACGGAGCGCGAGCCGCGGATGCGAAGGCGAAGCGCCGGGCGTTCGATCGACTTTGACATTGTTATAAGACCATTTTGGACGGATATTCGCGGCACATGCCACTGCGCGCCCAAGCTGCATTCCGTCGTTTGCTCGATGACGTTGGTCCGGTCGGCTTTGTTGGCGTCGAAGAGCGCGTGGCCAAATACACCACGCGAAGCATAAAAAATTCCGCGAAGCTTTTCGGCCTGAAACTCGCGGCGTCGATGGTCGATCTGACCACGCTTGAGGGCAAAGACACGCCGGGTAAGGTGGAATCGCTTTGCCAAAAGGCCCTCCAACCGCACGACGATCCGACCATTCCCACGGTTGCCGCCGTTTGCGTGTACCCGTCGATGGTGAAATATGCGCGACGGGCGCTGGGGTCGAACTCCCCGGTGCGAATCGCTTCGGTCGCCACCGCTTTTCCCTCGGGGCAAGCGCCGCTCAAGACCCGGCTCGCCGAAGTCAGCGCCGCCGTGGCCGCGGGCGCGGATGAGATCGACATGGTGATCAATCGCGGAGCGTTTCTGTCCGGTGAGTATCATTTGGTGCAGGATGAGATTGCCGCGGTCCGAGACGCCTGCGGTGCCGCGACGCTCAAGGTCATCCTCGAGGTGAGCGAACTTGAAACCTACGACAACATTCGCGCCGCATCTTTTCTCGCCATGCGCGTCTTGCGGCCGAACGACTTCATCAAGACCAGCACGGGCAAAACGTCCGTCAACGCCACGCTTGGAAACAATCAGGTGATGATCGAGGCGATCCGCGACTTCTATCTTGCGACCGGTATTCCGATTGCAATGAAACCGGCGGGCGGCATTCGCACCGCGAAACAGGCGTTGCAATTCCTGATCGCGGTGAAGGAAACGCTGGGCGACGAGTGGTTGAACAATACCCGTTATCGGTTTGGCGCTTCGTCGCTGCTCAACGATCTCCTGCGGCAGATCGAAAAACAAAAGACCGGCGCTTATCAAGCTCCTTACTATTTCAGTGAGGCGGCGGAATCCTACTGATTATTCCCATGGCCAAATCCATCGTGAAGCAAACCCCGCGCGCTCGCGCGAAGCCGGAACTTATTTTTGGCGATCTCTGGCAATTCGACCCCGCGCCCGAGACGGCTGACCCGAAACTGAAATCCCGTAATGAGTTGTTCATTGGGGGGGAATTCGTCGCCCCGGCGGCCGGGAAATATTTCGATTCCATCAATCCCGCGAACGAAAAGAAATTGGCGGAGATTGCCTTGGCGGGTGCCCGGGATGTCGATGCTGCCTACAAAGCGGCGAAGAAAGCCCACGAGAATGTCTGGGGACCAATGGCCGGGAGCGACCGGGCGAAATACATTTTTCGGATCGCTCGTCTGCTGCAGGATCGGGCGCGGGAATTTGCCGTCGCCGAAACGATGGACGGCGGAAAGCCGATCAAAGAGTCGCGGGATTTCGACGTGCCCATGGCCGCCGCACATTTTTTCTATCATGCCGGTTGGGCGGATAAACTCGACTACATCGCCCCCGGCCGTCGCGTAGTGCCGCTCGGAGTCGCAGGGCAGGTTATCCCGTGGAATTTTCCCCTGCTGATGCTCGCGTGGAAACTCGCGCCGGCTCTGGCAATGGGGAATTGCGTGGTCATCAAGCCCGCAGAGACGACGAGCATCACGGCGCTTAAGCTGGCGGAAATTTTCCAGGATGCCGGTCTTCCGCCCGGGGTGGTTAATATCGTGACCGGTTTTGGAGAGACCGGCGCGGCGGTCATGAGCCATCCGACTGCGGCCAAAGTCGCATTCACCGGCTCGACCGAGGTTGGCAAGATCATCATGCGCTCGCTGGCCGGCACCGACAAAAAAATGACGATGGAGCTCGGCGGGAAGGCGGCGAATATTGTATTCGACGACGCGCCCATCGACCAGGCGGTCGAAGGCATCGTGAACGGAATCTTCTTCAACCAAGGTCACGTCTGCTGCGCGGGTTCACGATTGCTCGTTCAGGAATCGATCGCGGCCGAAGTGCTCGCGAAGCTGAAAAACCGGATCAAGGTGCTACGGGTGGGCGATCCGCTCGACAAGAACACCGATATCGGCGCGATCAATTCGAAGG
>JAYVMJ010000267.1:0-2489 GCA_043759025.1 Verrucomicrobiota bacterium
TTTCGCAAATCAGCTTGATCGCGCTGCGGATTGAAAGCCAACAAGCCGTCCAAGGTCGAATAGTGCAGAATTGGATCGTCAGCCGAACCTGCGGTCATACCCCAATAAACCATAATCAATAATTTGGTCTTCGCTGGATCCTTTGCCGGTAGATAGTTTCTTTTTGCCAGCGGTCCCGCGACGAGGTGCGCGACGTCGGTAAATTTGAGTTTATCGATGCTGTCGTCATGCAAGGCCGAACCCCACACTCCACCAGGACCAAAGGCGTAGGTTTCCTGCGGATACGAGCCGTCAGCCAGCTTGGTTCGTACATAGTCGTCGCTGACCCGCGCCGCGACAGCGGTAATGTCTCCATAGTCCGTGGCCATGGCGGAGGAGAAGCTCAGGACCGCCGAAAGGCACAACCAGGCACCCATTCGCTGCCATCCGGCACAGCCGCGGTTTTTTTTGACGAAGAAAGAAATGAAAAAAGTATTCACGGGAACCGGGAAGCCTACCGATGTTCTTTTGTTTTAGAATCCATCTCGATTACCTGCAACGGGCCCAAATCGATCCGGGGTTTATAATGTTCCTCCACATCGACCCGGATCGGGTGGGTCGTTTCCCGACCAAAATAAGGCGCCGCGACGGTGAGCATGGTGGGCAGCACGTCAGGTAAATAGAAGCCGCGGGTGGAAGAAGCGATATTGGTTTTCCAAAGAAGTTTGGCCACGCCCTTTTTTGCTTCGGCGAAGTCAAAGGCCCAGAAGGTGATGACATATAATCCGTGAGGAAGAAATCCGCCGAGGGTGGTATCGTCGGGATTGAGGGGAGTGAGCCCCTGGTCCAATTCGGGAAAGGAAACATTGCGGGCACTTGCAGTCCGGCCACCCGTTTTGGTGGCTCCTAGAAACTCCAGCATCGCCCTCGAAGACGGTTGCGCATACGGATTCGCGGGCGTGTATGGATTTGGGGCCAGGTAAAAATCTCCCCAAGCATACAGGATCATGATACTGGGTTCATGTTCGGCGGTCGCCAGCTTGTAGCCCTCGCTATCCAGAATTTTGGTCGCGGCTTTCAGTACTCCCCGGGATTCCGGCACTTTCTCCCCGGGCATATCGTACCCGAACTGGCGGTAGCCTTTTAAGACGGCCATTTAGTAAACCGGATTGCCGGGAGCCGGAGTGGGTGTGTTCCGATCAAAGACATCGCCGTTCACGATGATGTCGGGCTCCGTGGGATTGAGGAATGACCACAGGCTGGCGTGCACGGGATTGAAAATTCCTGCGATGAAAATCCAACCGAGTAGATAAATTCGTTTCATGATAGGAGCTGATTTCAGACCGAATTATTTTTTGTCTGGCTCGACGCCAAGGATCTTTAACTCGCCGAGGGTGACGTTTTCCTGAAGGGGCTTGCGCACCAGCCCGTGACTGTCCTGGCCAAAATAGCGGGAGGCCGATTTCGCCATCGCGGCCAATTCCTTGTTAAATTCATGGCCGCGTCCGCTGATGCTAAAACGCGTTTCCCAAAGCAATTTGTGTTTTTTCTCCTTCCACATCAGCTGAAAATCATAAGCCATCAACACCACGAAATACCGGCCGTCCTCCAGTTCATCGAGCATGTCATTTCGACGCGTGTCGAGCGGGGTTCCTTCGAGCTTGGCGGTTGAATCCCACAGGGAATCGTAACCCAGCATGCGGGCGTTTCTGACGTCGATTCGGCGCCGCATCGCGTTCTCGGCCTGAAGGGCCATCATCGCCGAGGTGGCGGCATTCTCTTCATCGGGCGGTCCTGGCACCGAGCCGCGGGCCGCCTTAATGGCGCTTGAGGCGGTCGAGTTTGAACTGCCGATTGATTTAGCCCGCTGCAATGCGGCCAGTGCACTCCCGGCCGTTTGAAAAGCAATCGTTCCATTCGCGGGCCGGGGCGGAATGGTTGTTCCCCAATAAACCATGATCAACAGTTTGGTTGTTTTCGCGTCCTTCGTGGGGATGTAATTTTGAAGCTGGAGCGGACGGGCGATCACCTTGGCCACGTCCATGAAAGGGTGTCCGTCAATCGACTTGTCGCTGGTACCTCCGCTCCAGTAACCGCCCAACCCAAAAGAATAGGTTTCCGGTTGAAACGAGCCATTGGGAAATTTGGAGCGAACGTAGTCTTTGCTTACCACCGAGGCGATGGCAGTGCTGATGGGTCCTTCAGCGGCGCGGACGACAGCCAGACTGGCAAGCGTGGCGCTGCCAATCAGGAGCAGCTTGAGGACTGGAGGAAGTTTTCGTGACATGGGCATAAAGTGGAGTTTACCGGCGTTTATTTTCCACCCGACTCGACACCAAGAATCTTCAGTTCTCCCAAATCGACGTGTCCGGTCTGGACCTTGCGAACCAGTCCATGACTGTCCCGGCCAAAATATTTAGACGCCTCCTGCGCCATCGTCGCCAGTTGCCGGTCGAATTCATTGCGCTGTTCGCTGATGCTGAAGCGGGTTTCCCAAAGCAGTTTGTGCT
>JAYVMJ010000268.1:0-6335 GCA_043759025.1 Verrucomicrobiota bacterium
CGGTGAATTGCACGAAGGTCTCCCCATGCATGCCGTCCGCATCCGCGTCGAACTAAACAAGGGGCGCGTGGGCATGCCGCTCGACAAACTGGCCGCCATCGCGGGCAGCACCGTCGAATTTCTCAACCTGCTCGCGCTGGATCTCGGTCTCACGGCGGCCGACCACGCGTGGCTCGCTGAGCGGTTCGACAACGGGTCGGTCGATTTCGACTGCCGGTTCGCACTCCCGCTCGAAAATGATCGCGCCGTCCGGCTCGGCTCCGCCCTGCGGATGGTCTTCGCCAACGACTATGCCGACGCGACCACGGCTATGCTCATCCGCCCGGCCACGCGGCGGCGCTATGCCCGCATCGCCCGTCCGCTCGACGTCGACGAAGTCGCGCGGTTCGGTTGCTACCGCAACGGCGCGACCGCGAGCATCGAATGGTTTGACCTCTCGCCCGCGCTGGCGGCTGAAATCGAGGAGCCGCTCGCCGGTTCGCACCGTTCCTACGGCGAGGTGCAGGGCATCGTGCATGCGTTTTTCAAGGAGACGGATCGCCCGTACCTCAAAATCCGCGAGTTGAGCACGCGCGAACTGGTCAACTGCTATTTCCCGCTCAAGCTCTACCGCAATGCCGTCGAGGTGCTCGCCGACCAGGACGCGGTCGTATTTGTCGAAGGCTGGACGACCGAGAGCGCCGATACCGGTTGCGTGACCGAAATCGAGGTGGCCGACTTCCGCCTCGCCCCGGAATACGACGAGGCGGCCTACCAGCGCGGACTCGGTGCGCTGCCGGATTTCACGGGCGGACTCGAAACCACCGACTACATCCGGGAGGTGCGCGGTGAGTAAGCCGCCCCGAATCTACGTCGATGCGTGCCCCGTCATCGACCTGGTGAAATTCCGGGTGCAGATGCCGCTGACCGACGAGCGATCCAAGGATGCGTGGTTCCTTGATCGACTCATCGCCGCAGCGAAGCAGGGCAAGATCGAGCTGTTCACCTCGACGCTTACGATTGCCGAATGCACGCATGTCGGCGACCCGCAGAAGGACAAACAGGCGCAGCCGTTCTTTCTCGGTTTGCTGGCTTCGGGAAAATCCGGATTCGCGTTGGTGCAGACGACGGTCGGCATCGCCATGGAAGCGCGCAATCTCCGCTGGCTGCACGATCTCGCGCTCAAGGGTGCCGACGCCATCCATGTTGCTTCGGCGCTCGCCATGAAATGCGATGAGTTCGTGACCACCGATAGCAAAGGGCTGCTGAAGCGGGCCGATGCCCTGGGAAAGCTGAACCTGCGTGTTTGCTGCCCGGCGGACACGCAACTTCTGCCGGCTGAGTTTCGTCAGGATAACTTAACGCTGTGACACACGGCATTTCAGAATGCCGGTGAATTCGGACGCTGGAAGTATCCTCGTCCGCGCTACCGTAAAATGAATCCCGCCGACCTCACTGCGTTGGTGGACCGTCTCCGGGCCGAGCCGACTGAAACCGAGTGGCTCGAATTCAAGGCCAACCACCAGGAGCCGCAGGTGATCGGTGAATATCTCTCCGCTCTGGCCAACGCCGCCGGCCTCGCCGGCAAACCGCACGCCTACCTCGTGTTCGGCATCGACGATGCCAGCCATGCGGTGACCGGCACCACGTTCGATGCCCGGGCGGCCAAGGCGAAGGGCAACCAGGATCTGCTCATCTGGCTCGCCGTGGGCCTGCAGCCGAACGTCGGCTTCGAGGTGCATGTCGGCGCGCACCCCGGCGGGCGGGTGGTGGTGTTCGAGATCGGCCCGGCGTGGGACCGGCCGGTCAAGTTTTACGGCACCGCCTACATCCGCGTGGGCACGAGCAAGACGGAGCTGGCCAAGCATCCGGAGAAAGAACGCGCGCTCTGGAACCGGCGCATCGACTGGTCGGCCGGCGTCTGCGAGCGGGCCACCCTGGCGGATCTGGAGCCCGCAGCGGTCGCCAAGGCGCGCGTGCAGTTTAAGATCAAGCACCCCAAACAGGCCGCGCAGGTCGAGGGCTGGGATGAGGCTACTTTTCTCAACAAGGCCCGCGTGACCGTCCAAGGGGCGATCACCCACACGGCGCTCCTGCTCCTGGGCCGCCCCGAAACCGCAGTGCTGCTCAACCCGGCCGTCGCCAAAATTTCCTGGATTCTCAAGGACAACCGCAACAAGGAGCTCGATTACGAACACTTCAGCCCGCCGTTCATTTTGGACGTGGATCGTCTGCTAGGTCGCATCCGCAACCTGAACGTCCGCGCCCTGCCGAGCGGCACGTTGTTTCCCCAGGAGATCACCCAATACGATCCGTGGGTCATTCGCGAAGCGCTGCACAATGCCATCGCGCACCAGGATTACGGCCTGCGCGGCCGCATCAACGTCGTCGAGACCCCGTCGGCCCTGTTGCTCACGAACGTCGGCAGCTTTCTTCCCGGCGACGTGGACAAGGTCATCCGGCAGGATGCGCCGCTGGAAATCTACCGGAACCCCTTTCTCGCCGAAGCGATGGTCAATCTGAACATGATCGATACGCAGGGCGGCGGCATCAAACGGATGTTCGAGACGCAGCGCGCCCGGTATTTCCCCCTGCCAGACTACAACCTGACCGAGTCCGGGCGCGTGCAGGTTTCCATTCCGGGCAACATCCTCGACGAGCAATACAGCCGGCTGCTGATGGAGCGGGCGGACCTCGACTTGTGGCAGGTCATTCAGCTCGACCGGGTGCAGAAGCGGCTGCCGGTGGCCCGCGAGGTCTGTCGTGATTTGAAGGCGGCCGGTTTGATCGAGGGTCGTTACCCCAACCCCATCGTGGCCGGTGTCGTCGCGAAGATCACCGGTCAGGAAGCCCGCCACATTCGCGACCGCGGTTTCGACCAGCAGTATTATTTGGATATGATCGCGGCGTTGGTGAAAGCGCATGGCCCCGTCAGCCGGGAGAAGATTGATGATTTGCTGCTCGGGAAACTCCCGGAAGTGCTTTCCGAGAAGCAGAGGAAAATCAAGATTCACAATCTACTCAACCGGATGAGCCGGCAGGGGATAATTCGCAACGCTGGTTCCCGGGCAAAGTCGGCTTGGTGCTGGCTTGGCGCTCCGAGCGGAATCAAAGCGAATCAAAGCGAATCAAAGCAAAGCAAAGCGGATCAAACCAGTTCATGAGAGCAACGCACTCATTGGCAGGAGCATAACCATGAAACACGCTTTGATTCTCATCCCGTAGCCAATGAAAACCGACACCACCGAAAAAGGTCTGGAGAGCCTTATCTTTGCGTCGCTGACCGGTGGAGCGACGTTGCCCGAGCCGGGCGCGGTGGCGGAGACAGCACTGGTGCCGGGGCAGCCAAATCCGTTTTATCTGCCGGGCGACTGGCGCGACTACGACCGCGATTTTGCCGTCGATCCAGCCCAGCTTTTCGCCTTCCTGCTGGCCACCCAGCCGGAGGCGCTGAAGCAACTGGGGCTCGACGATTACCGCGACACCAAGAACGCGGTGCGGGCGAAATTCCTGGCCCGACTGGATAGCGAGCTACGCACGCGCGGCGTCATCGACGTGCTCCGCAAGGGCGTGAAGCACGGCCCTGTCTCGCTCGAGCTGTTCTACGGCACGCCTTCCGCCGGTAATCCCAAGTCGGCGGCGCTGTTTGCCGCCAACCGTTTCAGCGTCACGCGCCAGCTCCGCTACAGCCGCGACGAAACCCGCAACGCGCTCGACCTTGCCCTCTTCATCAACGGCCTGCCCGTCGCCACGTTCGAGCTGAAGAACAGTCTCACCAAACAGACCGTTGGCGACGCGATCGAACAATACCAGCGCGACCGCGATCCACGCGAAAAGTTGTTCGAGCTCGGCCGCTGCGTGGTACACTTCGCACTCGATGAGCACGAGGTGCAGTTCTGTACGCACCTGCGTGGGAAGGCGTCATGGTTCCTGCCGTTCAATCAGGGCTGGAACGACGGCGCGGGCAATCCACCCAACCCGGAGGGATTAAAGACGGACTTCCTCTGGAAACGCACCCTCATGCCGCGCGGGCTGACCGACATCTTGGAAAAGTACGCGCAGATCATTGAGGAGAAGAACGAGAAGACGGGAAAGAAGAAGCTGAAGCAGATCTTCCCGCGCTTTCACCAGCTCGATGTCGTGCGACAGCTGTTGGCGGACGTGGCCGCGACCGGTGCTGGCCGGCGCTACCTCGTGCAGCACTCGGCGGGGAGCGGGAAATCCAACTCCATCGCATGGCTCGCCCACCAGCTCATCGGCGTACGGAAGGATGGAGCGGATATTTTCGACTCGATCATCGTCATCACGGACCGGCGGCTCCTCGACCAGCAGATTCAAGCGACGATCAAGAAATTTGCCCAGGTAGGCGAGACGGTGGGGCACGCGAAGGATTCCGGCGATCTGAGGAAATTCATCGAAAGCGGAAAGAAGATCATCATTTCCACCGTACAGAAGTTTCCGGAGATACTGGGCAAGATCGGCGATGAACACCGAGGACGGAAGTTCGCGATCATCATCGATGAGGCCCACTCCAGCCAGGGCGGCAAGACGGCGGCGGCGATGAGCGAGGCGCTGGCTGACCCCGAGGACACGGTAAACGATGCACTGGAAAAGCGGATGGAAGCCAAGAAGATGGTGACCAACGCGAGCTACTTCGCGTTCACTGCGACGCCAAAAAACAAAACGCTGGAAATGTTCGGTGAGGCGCTTCCACCTGATCCGCAAGGCAAGGTGAAGCACCGCCCATTTCATAGCTATACGATGAAGCAGGCGATTCAGGAGGGCTTTATCCTCGACGTGCTCAAGAGCTACACGCCCGTGGACAGCTACTACAAGCTGGTGAAGAAAATCGAAAGCGACCCGGAGTTCGACACCAAGCGGTCGCAGAAGAAGTTGAGAAAATACGTCGAGAGCCACACCCACGCGATCCGGTTGAAGGCGGAAATCATGGTGGATCATTTTCACGATCAGGTGATGGCGCTCAACAAAATCGGCGGGCAGGCGCGGGCCATGGTGGTATGCAGCGGCATCGAACGGGCGATCCAGTACTTCCACGCGTTCAAGGAATATCTAATGGAGCGGAAGAGCCCATGGCAGGCCATCGTCGCCTTCTCGGGCGACCACGAATACGGCGGCGCGAAGGTCACGGAGTCGTCGTTGAACGGATTCTCCAGTGGCGACATCGCGGAGAAAATTCAAGAAGACCCGTATCGTTTCCTGATTTGCGCGGACAAATTTCAGACCGGGTACGACGAGCCGTTGTTGCACACGATGTACGTGGACAAACCGCTCTCCGGCATCAAGGCGGTGCAGACACTCTCGCGCCTCAATCGCGCGCATCCGCAGAAGCACGACGTATTCGTCCTCGATTTCCTGAATAACTCCGAAACCATCATCTCGGCGTTTTCGGATTACTACCGCACGACTGTACTCAGCGAAGAGACCGATCCGAACAAACTGCACGATCTCAAAAACGGGCTCGATGGGTATCAAGTGTACGCGCCGGAGCAGATCGACACCCTCGTTGCGCTCTACCTCGGCGATGCCGCGCGGGACATGCTCGACCCGATCCTCGACGTGTGCGTGGCGATCTACAAAGACCTGCTCAACGAAGACGGACAGGTGGACTTCAAGGGCAAGGCGAAGGCGTTCACGCGCACCTACGATTTCCTCGCTTCAATCCTACCCTACACGAATCGTGAGTGGGAGAAGCTCTCCATCTTTCTGAACTTTCTGATTTCAAAGCTGCCCGCCCCTGTGGAGCCGGACTTGGCGAAAGGCATCCTTGATGCGATTGACATGGACAGTTACCGCATCGAGAAAAAAGCCGCGCTCAAGATTGCCCTGCCCGACGACAACGCAGAGATCGGCCCCGTGCCGACAAGCGGTGGCGGTCGAAAACTTGAGCCGGAGTTGGATCGGCTCAGCAATATTCTGAAGACCTTCAACGATCACTTCAGCACACTGTTCACCGACGGCGACCGCGTGATGAAGCGAGTCAAAGAGGACATCGCGCCAAAAGTCGCCGCCGACCAAGCTTATCAGAATGCAAAGAAAAACACGCCGAACACCGCGCGCATCGAACTCGATGCGGCCTTAATGCGGGTGATCGGACCGTTCCTGAAAGACGACACTGAGTTCTACAAGCAATTCGTCCAAAATGAATCGTTTCGAGGATTCGTCACCGACATGGTGCATGAACTCACGAACAAGCCCACGGGAACTGACGGATAGTGCGCGCCACGAGCTGACCTTTGAATCGGCGATACAACCCGCGGCGGCGTAGCTGATTCAACCCATGTCCAGCTCATCCCCCAATCGCTGGACGACCCGCTCACGCGGGCGGAGGACTTTAC
>JAYVMJ010000269.1:0-2646 GCA_043759025.1 Verrucomicrobiota bacterium
GGCTCGAAGATATAACCAATGCCGTGGACCGTTTTGAAACTGTCGAGAGAAAGACCATTTTCCTCAAAGGCGGCGCGAATCTTCACAATGTATTGGTCAAGCGAACGGCTGCGGATGTCGGCGTGAATTCCCCAGACTGAGTGGATCAACTCTTTGCGCGTGATGACGACCGAGACGTGGGCGTTAAGATAGGCGATAATGCCGAGTTCCTTGCGACCGATCTTGTGGATTTTCCCGTTGGGGAACGAAATCTCGAGACGATCGGGGTGAACCTGGGATCCGAGAAAGGGGAAGGGGCCATCGGTTGTCTTTACGTTTTTGGTAACGTTAAAATCCTTGTTGGATTCGGCGCGACGCAGCACCGCGTTTATGCGGGCGACCAGTTCAAGGTAACTGAATGGTTTGGTGATGTAATCGTCCCCGCCCATGTTCAGACCCTTGATTTTGTCCGACTCCATCGAGTTTCCGGTTAGGAAAATAACCGGCACGTTAATGTCCTGCTGTTTGAGCTCCTTGAGCATTTCAAAACCGGTCAGGTCGGGCAGCGTGAGGTCCAGCAAGAGGAGGTTCGCAAAATTGTGCTGCAGGAACCGGAGCGCGGGGGCGCAGCGGTTGTAGGCTTGAACATGCATTCCAGCGACCTCGAGCTGCTCGGTGATGATGTTGAGCAATTCAGGTTCGTCTTCTACTGCAACGATGAGCGGACGGGGTTCTGCACACATATTGATTGGGGGATAATTTGAACCGGCTATATTCTTTTACAATTAGAGAGGGGTTTGTCAAAGCCTTGTTCGCAAGACTGCTACGTGCCCGATTTGACAGAGATTCCTTGTAATTACGGATGGGAGGCGTTCGCTGATGCTGTTTCTATCGTCCGATTTTTATAAAAATTTACTTCGCCATGAAAGTTACCTTAGGCCTCTTGCAGCACGCGTGTTCCGCCAGCCCGGCGGCGAATCTGAAGAAGACTCTCGCCTTGACCGAACAGGCCGCGAAAAAAGGTGCAAAGATCATCTGCACTCAGGAACTCTTTCGTTCCCAGTACTTTTGCCAAAGTGAAGATCATGACTATTTCAAATTAGCGGAGCCAATTCCCGGACCGAGCACCGTCGCTTTTCAAAAATTGGCCAAGAAACATAAGGTGGTAATTGTTGCGTCATTGTTCGAAAAACGGTCGTCAGGTCTTTACCATAATACTGCCGTAATCATCGATGCGGATGGCAAACTCCTGGGGATATATCGGAAGATGCACGTCCCGGACGATCCGCTTTTTTACGAAAAATTCTATTTTACTCCGGGCGATACGGGCTTCCGAGCTTGGCAAACGAAATACGGTAAAATTGGCGTGCTGATCTGTTGGGATCAATGGTATCCCGAGGCAGCACGGCTGACGGCGCTCCAAGGTGCGGAGATTCTATTTTATCCCACGGCGATTGGATGGCATCCCAAGGAGAAATCGGAGTATGGCCCGAATCAACAGGGTGCATGGGAAATCAGCCATCGTGGTCACGCGGTGGCGAACGGTTGCTACGTTGCCGCGGTCAATCGGATCGGGACGGAAAAGCCGATTGGCGGCGATGGCTTGGAATTCTGGGGACAGAGTTTTGTGACGGGCACCAGCGGAGAGATTCTGGCAAAGGCCAGCGTCGATCAGGAGGAGATTTTGCTCGTGCCGGTCGACTTGGACAAAGTCGACGTTACCCGGACGCATTGGCCATTTCTTCGCGACCGCCGGATCGATGCTTACGGGGATATGACGAAGCGCTTTATCGACTGAAAATGGCCGCAATCAAAACGCCGGCCTCACTCGGCTTTCGCATGCCTGCTGAGTGGGAAAAACAAGACGCGGTCTGGCTCTCGTGGCCGCATAATTTGCAAACGTGGCCGGGGCAATTTCGTCCCATTCCCCGACTATTTGCGGGGATTGTCGCGCAGATCAGCCGGTTTGAAAACGTGCGGATCAACTGCGCACTTCGCCTGCAAGCCCGCGCCAAACAACTGTGCTTCAAAGCGGGAGCGGAGATGTCGCGTGTCACCTTCTACAATCATCCGACTAACGATGCGTGGTGCCGCGATCACGGGCCGATTTTCGTTAAGAATGACAAGACGGGCGAAGTTGCCGTCACTGATTGGGTCCACAACGCGTGGGGCGGCAAATATCCGCCCTATGATCTCGATAACAAGATCCCGCCCAGCATTGCGCAAAAATTGAAGATGCGACGCTTTGAAAAGAACGTGGTGCTCGAAGGCGGCTCGATTGATGTCAACGGGGAAGGCCTTTTGCTCACCAGCGAGCAATGCTTGTTGAATAAGAACCGAAACCCGGATCTGACTCGCGAACAGATCGAACAGAATCTGAAGGATTATCTGGGCGTGAAAAAAGTATTGTGGGTCGGCGAGGGGATCGTGGGTGACGATACCGACGGACATATCGACGACATCACCCGCTTCTATAAACAGGATGGGTTCGTGACCGCGATTGAGCCAAACAAGCGTGATCCGAATCATAAATTGCTTGCCGAAAATCTGGAGCGATTGAAAGGGTTTCGCACCCCGGCCGGGAAGAAGTTTGATATCGTTACACTGCCGATGCCGAAACCTTTTGGATTTCGCGGTCAGCAGGTGCCGGCGAGTTACGCGAATTTC
>JAYVMJ010000270.1:0-4089 GCA_043759025.1 Verrucomicrobiota bacterium
CACGTTTTCGCACACCCTGCTCGGCGGCGCGCTAGTTTGCCTGCCCGTGGGCACGTTGCTGCTGCTTATCTTTTTTCGAGTACGCGCCCCATTAGCGGCAAAGCTCCCCCAGCCCCATCGGAGCGCCCTGCTCCCCCTCTGCGGCCCACGTCAGGAATCAGTATTGGTCTGCATTAGCTCTTTGGTAATCGGCATCACGCTACACTTGGTTTGGGACAGTTTTACCCATGACAATGGTTGGTTTCTGAAAGAATCGGGTTATCTGCGCGGCGTGGCTTTTACGGTCGGCGGCCACACGGTTCATCGTCTCCTGCTATTGTGGCTCATCAGCTCCGCTGGCGGAATGCTGGTCTTGGTGGCTGCCTACACCCGCTTTCTCCGTCAACAAAAACTACCTTTATGGAGTTTCTCGCAATCCGAAGGCGGATTTTATGTATTCTGGTTGATCGTGCTCAGCCTTCCCGTGCTGCCGGCGATACCGATTACTGTCCATTTTGTGCAGACTGAATCCTCGTGGGATCATGCCTCGTTCATCTTTCATGTTTTCAGCGAATACTACCTGATTATTCTCGGGCTTTTAATGATTGGCATCGGCAGTCATCTCAGAACGAAAAACTAGCCGAAAGTCCGACTGATTTATTTCATTTTTTCAGGCCGCAAAGCTTGAAAAGCATAGCGAAAGAAGATTACATTCCCCAGTCCACTTCCAAGGCGGATGCATGTACTAAACCAGTCGCGACCTTAATCGAAAAACCGTCTTGGAATTCTTAGATTTTCCCGATCATTCCGTCATCTGAAAACTTCAGGAGCGTCCCATGAACACCACAACCGTGCCAGCCAAAGAAGTAACCGCCGCCTCATCGCGAATTTTCACATCGGACAAAGCTGCATTCCAGCGGAACTATAATAAAAATCCGTTTCAATTTTCACATACGCTGGATAGGAATCCCCTCTTTGAGCTCACGCGCCTGCAGACGCTGGCCAATCGAATTTTGGAGGAACACCGTGAGACCAAGGGAGTTCTCTGGCAAAATCACGATGCGCCGGTGAACGCGAAATGGAGCGATGTCCCGAAAAAAATGCAGATGGACAAGCTCGGTGACGCCATCGCCAACCTTGATAAGTCCGGTTCCTGGGTGCTGCTCTACAGCGTGCAATCCGATCCCGAATATAACGCCTTGCTCAGCCAGATCATCGATGAGTTGGAGGATAAGGTCGGCGCGTTTAAGCAGGATATCTCAATCAAGGATGCCTATATTTTCCTAGCGTCGCCGCAATCGGTCACCCCGTATCATATCGATCACGAAACCACCTTTCTCTTTCAGGTTCATGGCAACCGTACCGCGAATATCTGGGACCGCAGCATCGTTCCGGAAGATGAACTGGAAAATTATTACATGGGCTATCTCAGCGCGGCAAAATACAAGGACGAAAACCTGCCGAAAGCGCATACCTATGCTTTGAACGCCGGCACGGGAGTCCATCATCCCTCCTGCGCCCCCCACGCATTCAAAAACGGTGACACTTACTCGGTCGCCTTGGGCGTTCATTTCTGCCTGAACCCACTCGATATTACCTCTCGCGTCTATCAGATGAACGGACTTCTCCGCCGGGTGGGATTAAAGCCGACACCTCCGGGCAAATCGCAATGGCGGGACAAGGCGAAGATCCGGTCACTCGGTCTATTCTCGAAGCGCAACCCAAAGACCAAGATGGAAATACTCCGGTCAGGTATTCACCGGCTTTCGGCACCAGCAATCTGGGCGAACAACCTAAAGAAAAAGATCAAGGCGAAGAAGGAAACGTCCTGATCTTCCAATCATTCGGTCCGAGCCTTGCTGGGAACTAAATGGTGGATTCAACAACTGCTGCAAAAGAAAAGGCTGCTTCGGACAGTGAGGTTTACGCCTTTCCCACTACGGTAGGACAGAAGCGCTTTTGGGCGCTCAACAACTTGGCGCCGGGCAATCCGGCGCTGAACATGCCGCTGGCCGCGCGGCTGCAAGGCAGGTTGGACCGCGCAAAATTCCAAGCGGCGTTGGAAGAAGTGATCCGCCGCCACGAGATTTTGCGCAGCTCATTCCAGGCCGAAGGTGAAGACGTCATCCAGATCATTCATCCCCACTCGCATCGCGCGATCCAGTGGATCGAACGGCCCAGCACGACGCCAGAGACCGTGACGGCCGCCACGCTCGACCTCATGCAGGCCGAAGCCCTGACAACGCTCGACCTGGCGCAACACTCACAACTGCGCACGGTCGTCGCCAGCTTTTCGGACGAGGAGCACCTGCTGATGCTCACCATGCATCACATCGTCTGCGACGGCTGGTCAAACGGGGTGCTGCTTCGGGAGATCGCAATCGATTATTCGCGCCGCTTCGAGGAAAATTCAGCGCCGCTTGCTGAGTTGCCCTTGCAGTATGGCGACTACGCGGTGTGGCAAAAAGACTGGCTGCAGGGCAGTGAGGCGAAAGCACAGCTCGACTACTGGCGCGCGCACCTTGGGGAGGAGCTCCCCGTGCTCAATCTCCCGACCGACCGGCCGCGCCGTGGGCGCCCGACGTTCAACGGTCACATTCATACGCTGCTGTTACCGCAGGAAATCGCCGACGGTATCCGCATTGTCTGCCAACGCGAACGAGTGACGCCGTTCATGCTGCATCTTTCGGCCTACGTTTTGCTGCTCCATCGGTATGCGGATCGCAGGGAATTCGTCATTGGATCTCCCGCCGCCAACCGCAACCAAACCGAACTGGAAAGTTTGATCGGTCTCTTTGCCAACCCGCTGCTTTTTCGCTTCAAGATCGATCCAGGAATATCCTTTCGACAGTTGCTCGAACAGGTCCGCGACCTGTCACTGGCTAATTTTGCCCGGCAGGAATACCCCTTCGAACTCATCGGCGAAAATCTGCGGGGCGAACGCTCCCATCGCGGAGTGCCCTGGCTCCAAGCCTACTTTATTTTCCAAAAGGCCTTCATGCAGCCACAGGAAATGCCCGGCCTCCACCTGACTCCACTCCGGTCCGCCAGCGCCGGCGCGATGTTTGAATGGATGCTCGGGGTGCTCGAACGCAACGAGGGCGTGCGGCTGCAACTCGAGTACAACACGGACCTCTTCGACGTCGCCACCATTGATCGCGCCCTGCTGCATTTACAGGCCATCATGGCCGCAGCGATCAATGATCCCAATTTCATCATTGGCGATCTTGACCTGAACGCGTCGGAACCGGCGGGTTTTGCCACGCCAATTCTTTCGATGGGATCGGCGCCAATTTCACTCCTCGCGCGGGTCTCGGCCGCTTTCAAGGCGAACGCCCAAGCCACGGTCCTGATCGCGAAAAACGTCCGGTTGACGCTGGCGGAGCTGCAGAATCTTACCGAAACCCTGGGCAGTCTTCTTCAAAAATCACCGCCCGGAAAAAGCCGGCGTATCGCGATTTCCACGGAAGATACCGTGCTGGCCCTAACGGGAAGCATGGCCATCTGCGAAGCCGGCCACACGGCGGTCTTGTTGCCCGTCGCCCCGGTCGCCGGAGATTTCGACGCCATTCTTTCAGGGACGATTTCAAAACCCGCCTTCAACTCAATCCCGCGATCGGCCGAGTCGACCGGAGAGGAACCAGGGCTGGTGTTGCAAAATGATTTTTCCTCCGATCGAGCGGGGCGTTTCCTCCCGGTGACGTCACTTTGCGCCCATGCGGAAGCAGTCGCGACCCGCCTGAAAATACGGCCATCGGATCGGGTCCTGGTAACCGCTCAATTTCACACCTTACTCGGATGGGAGGAACTGCTCGCCAGTTGGTTGAGCGGTGCGATGGCCGTGATCGATGCCGACTGCGACCGCGCCCCGCCTTGCGATGTCTCCGTGTTGCTACTCCCGTCCGCGTGGTGGGAGGAAATGCTCCGGCGCAGTGGCAGCCCGTGGCCAGAAATCTGTGCAAAAGCCCGATTGATCGCCCTGGACCGCGATCCGATTTCACCTGCGGCGCTGAAGGCCGTGGTCGGTCGAACAGCCCGGGTCGTGCAACGCTTTCAACCCGGGGCGATCGGTTGCACGGTCGCCTTTCAAACCCTGCGTTCGACGACGGG
>JAYVMJ010000271.1:0-5262 GCA_043759025.1 Verrucomicrobiota bacterium
CGACGGATCGTGCGCGCTCTGATCGTTCCAACGCAGCTTCGGTCACCCGGTGATAAAACGCGATGATGCTCGCGATACGAGGCGTTGAATCGAAAAAGCTCAAGTCATGCTGGATTCGTGACCTCCGCTCAGTCCGCAGCTTGCGATGTGCGATCGAGAGCGCTTCGGCGAGCGCCTCGATTGAACCGGGTTGGACCAGGGGCACGGGGTGCCCGGCGAGAAATTCACTTGGACCTTCCGTGGTCGTGGCAATCGCGGGAATTCCCATGCTCATTGCCTCAATGATGGCGAGCCCGAAGGATTCTTCGCGTGAGGGGGAAACAAAAAGGTCAAGATCCCGGAGTCCCGCATAAATATCATTTCTGTGGCCGACGAGATGGATTCGCGAGTCACCTGAGCGCAAGCGCTCCAGATTTTTCCGCTCGGGGCCTTCCCCGAAAATTACCAGGGAGGTTTGTTGCAGGGCGGCGGCCTTAAAGGCGGAAATGAGGACGTCCATTCCTCTGCTTCGGTGGAGCCGGCCGACTGAGCCAATCAGAAATTCGTCCGACAAACCGAGCTCATCGCGGATGCCCGCCGTGGGCGGATTTGAAAGTGCGCCATCAGGTATCCAGTTGGGAATAACGCAACTCAGCCCCCGGTAACCGGCGAGTTGCGCCATTTGAGTGTGATTGACGCCGATGAGTCCCGTGAGCCCATCGGGTTGATGTTTTTTGTATCCCACATGCAAGGTGGCGACGGTGGGAACATCCCGGCTGGTGTTCGCGAGGACCTTGCACGCTGCGCTCAAGTGCCCGTGACTGATCTCAGGCGAAAGTTCGGCGATGAGTCGCCTCACCCCGAGGCCACTGAATAGACGATGGTGAAACGCATGGAACCTCACCGCGGGCGTCAGGGTGCGGATGATCGGAGCACCTTTTATTCCCGCCACGGGGACGTCATGGCCCTCGGCCGCCTGCCGGTTCGCCAGATCGGCGCAATAGCGTTCCGATCCGCCCGTACCGGAAGAGAGAATGACATGCAGGATTCGCATGCGAAATGGTTAAGGAAGCCAAACCCCGGTGAATCCGCGGGGGACCCGATCGCACCACTGGTTTTTGTAGTCGGTATTGGCTTTGCCGTAACTGTAGAAAAGGAGCTTCCCGCTGCGTTGGCTATCTTCGCTGGCGTGGCGCCCGTTGATGTAGGAGAGCAATGAACCCGGGCTGATTTCCTTGAGGGATTTGTCCACGCCCCCGCTGATGTAATCGATGCGGATCGTTCGCGCGGTTTCGGCCCGATAATTGATCTGAATCGCAATCGGCCGGCCCTCTAGCCAAAGGATTTTGCCAGAGAGGAATTTTTTCAACGCTCCGAGGGTTCGCTTCATGGAGGCGATGGCGTGAGGCGCCCGCTGCCAGCGTTGATAAACAAGATCCGCATACATCGTGACGATCTCGTCGCAGCTGAACTCGTGAATGTCGCGGATGGTGCCGCCTGATTGTTGGAACCGGCGCTCCTTGATCTGATATTCCTTTTTTCCGGTGGGAAGCGCGTCGGGGATCTTTTCAGCAAGGCCATTTTTTTCAGCCCCGTAAATACCGCCCCACCGATCTGCGGCCGCTGTGGGTTGATCAAGTACCGGGCCTTGAACCTCACGGTGCAGACGTGCTGGGGATCGATGGGCGGATAAACCAGCGGATAGCCGAAATCGTCCCGATCTTCCAATTGGTGGGCGTGGAGCGCGGAGCGATCGCCCGCGACAAACGATCCCCACGTGGCGACGACCCCGATGCATCGCCCGTCGCGGAAGTAGCCGCGAAAGTCAGACTTTACGTTGGAGGTTTCCCCGAAATAACGCAGCACCTCCGGATGATTGATAAAGCTTCCGCCCCAACGCTCATAGTTGCTGGAATATTCCTCCTCCCCAATCGGTTCGGTATTGGCCGAGCGGATATGGAGGCTGAATTCTCGCGTAATTATTTTTCATGGCTTCGGTGGGCCCATGACGAGGTTGTTACTCCCCTCCGCGCTCGAAATGCGGATACAGCAACGGCAGGATAAACAGGATCAGGAGCGTCGCAGAAACAAGCCCGCCGACAATTACGACCGCGAACGGACGTGAGGTTTCCGCCCCGACGGCGTGAGACATGGCGGCCGGCAGCAACCCGAGCGCGGCCATCGCGGCGGTCATTACCACCGGCCGCAGCCGCGAGTTTGCGCCCTCGACGACCGCCGCCGCCATCGCGGAGCCGTTGCGTCGGAGTTCGCGGATGCGTTCCACGAGCAGGACCCCGTTCTGCACGGAAACGCCAAACAGCGCGATAAAGCCGACCAGGGCCGAGACGGACAAAGTCAGGCCGGTCAACGGCAGCGCGACCAACCCGCCAATCGCGGCAAACGGAACCACCAAGAGGATCAGAGCCGCGAGCCAGCCGGAATCGAAGGCGGTGAACAAAAGAAAATAAATGGCGGCCAGGGTCACGGGCACCACGAGCAGCAGGCGCTTGAGCGCCCGTTGTTGGTTTTCGAATGACCCGGTCCATTCCATGCGATAGCCAACCGGCAGCGCCACACTTTGCGCGACCTTCTGTTGCGCCTCAGCGACCAGCGAGCCCAGGTCGCGTCCGCGGACGGCGAAGTTAACCGCGATGCGCCGCGCATTCTCCTCTCGATAGATTCGTGCGAAACCCGGTTGCACCGAGACGCTCGCGAGGGCAGCCAAGGTCAACCGTTCGCCATTGGTGCCGAACACGGGAATTTTTCGGATGGAGTCGAGGTCGAGGAGGGTGCTCGGGGCGAGTTTTACGACCAGGTCGAAGGCGCGTTCGCCTTCCAAGACGCGCGTGGCCACGCTGCCGCCCAAGGCGGTTTCCACCACGGATTGCACGTCGGAAATGCTGAGGCCCACGCGGGCGATCGCGGCGCGGTCCAGGACGATTTGCACTTGCGGCTGACCGAGCAATTCCTCCGTGCCCACGTCGACTGCACCTGGTACGGTCCGCACGACCGTGGCAATCTGGTCGGCGATTGCCTGGAGTTTTATGGGGTCTTCGCCGAAGATTTTTATCCCCAGCTCACCTTTGATGCCAGAGATCGCCTCGTTGACGTTGTCCTCGATGACTTGGCTGAATTCGACATCAAGGCCGGGAATCTCCGCGAGTTTTTCCTTCATGGCGGCGACGAGGCCGTCACGTGTCGGGGCGGTTTTCCAAGTCTCCCGCGGGTTCAGGTCGACGTAGTTCTCGACCGTGTCGAAGCCATTGACATCGGTGCCGTCATCTGGTCGGCCGAGTTGACTGACCACCGTTTTTACCTCCGGAAAGGTTCCGATGATCAGGCGGACGTGTTGCGCGATCCGTGCTGCTTCGGTCGGTGAAATCGACTGGGGCATGTGGACGCGCACCCAGAGCGCGCCTTCATCGAGTTTGGGGAGAAATTCCGACCCAATGGATCCGGCCAGCACGACCGCCGCCGCTAGGGACAATCCGGCGACCACCAGCACCGTGCGTTTGGCCGCGAGCGCCTTGGTCAGCAGGGGGGCGTAAAGCCGTTGGAGTTTGCGCACGAGCCACGAGTCGTGTTCGCCCTTGGCCGAGCGCTTTAAGACGAAGCTGGTCAGCACCGGTACCATCGTCAGGGCCAGCACCGTGCCGGCGATCAGCGCAAAGGTCAGGGTGAGGGCCATGGGCCGGAAAATTTTCCCTTCGACCCGCTGCATCGTATACAGGGGAATGAACGCCGTCAGCAGGATCGCTTTGGAAAATAGAATCGGCCGGCCCATTTGCGTGCCACCTTCGATGACCAGATGTGCAATCGACACATTCTGGCCGCGCTTTTCCTCCCGCAGGCGCAGGATGTTTTCGATGATGACGACGGCCGAATCGACGATGATGCCGAAATCGATCGCGCCCATGGAAATGAGATTCGCCGGGATGCCCCGAAGATCGAGCAGCAGAAAAGCGCCGAGCAAGGCGAGGGGCACGACCGCCGCGACCACCAAGGCCGAGCGGATGTGGCCGAACCCGAGGAAAAACACCAACACCAGCAAGACCAGGGTGATGCCCTCGATCATGTTATGTCTGACCGTATGCAAGGTGCGATTGATGAGTTCCGTCCGGTCGTAGTGCGGCACGATCTGCACCCCGGGCGGAAGCATGTGACGGTTGATTTCGTCGATCTTCGCCCGGACCCCTTCGAGAACCCGGAGGGCATTTTCACCTTTGCGGAGCATCACGATGCCTTGCACGGCGTCATCGATATCGGGTTGGCCGGGGACTAATTTTCCGACGCGCCCGAGGCGCAGTTGGTTGCCGATCACCACGGAGCCGAGGTCACGGATGCGGATGGGCGTGCCGTTGCGCACATCCACCGCGATTGCCCCGATATCATTGATGCCGGAGACGAACCCGAGGCCGCGCACTACGTACATCTCTGGTCCATGTTCGATATAGGAACCGCCGGCGTTGAGGTTGCCGTTGGCGAGGGCATCGAAGACCTGCTTCAGGGAGAGCCCGTACGACTTCAACTTGGACGGTTCGATTAACACTTGATATTGCTTCGTCGGTCCCCCGAAACCCACGACATCCACGACGCCCGGTACGGTCCGCAACTGGCGTTCCACGACCCAGTCTTCGATGGCTTTTACTTCGACCAACGGCATGCTCGCCGGTCCTTGCACGCTGTAGCGGTAAACTTCACCGACTGCCGTGGAATCCGAGGAGAGGCTGGCTTGCGCGCCCGACGGCAGGGTGACGGCCGCGAGATGCTGGAAGGCCTGGTTCCGAACGTAGTCGTTATTGGCGTCGTCGTCGAACACCACCGTGACCACGGAAAGTCCGAACAGTGAAATGGAGCGCATCGACGAGCGCTGGGGGATGCCGTTCATTTCGCTTTCGACCGGGATGGTGACGAGCCGCTCCACTTCCTCCGCCGCATGGCCGGGAAAAAGCGTGATCACCTGCACCTGAACATTGGTGACGTCGGGATACGCCTCGATCGGGAGATTCCGGTACGCGCTGACGCCCGCGATGCCAAAAATTACCAGCAGCGCCAGAACGATGGGCCGATGGCGCAACGCATAGGAGAGGAGGAGGCGAATCACGACTTGCCTCCCGTTTCGAGCAAGGACTCCACCAACAGGGTGCCTTCGACGAGGACCCGTTCGTGCGCCGTGAGACCCTGCTGGATCACCACGTTTCCGGCGGACTCCGCGCCGGTCTCCACTTTGCGTCTTTCGAAGGTTCCGGGATTGTTTTCAACAAAAACGAAGTGGTTGCCGTC
>JAYVMJ010000272.1:0-5856 GCA_043759025.1 Verrucomicrobiota bacterium
GCGTTGGCGATGGCGTCGAACTCGAGTCGTCCCTTCGCGTAGAAGACCCCGCGATTGAATTCGACGTTCAACGTACGGTGGCCCGTTTCGATTTCCAGCGGTACGTTCCAGCCATCTCGTCCGATCGCGATTTTCCTGTCGTCAATTGCAGTGATGAAGGCCGTAAAATTATCGAACAGGATGCTCGACTCCTGCGTACCCACGATGCGCGCATGTTGCACCTTTGGCATCCCTGACTGGGTGGCCAGCGGGGGAGCGGGTTCGGGTTTGGCGGGAGTGGGTGTCTCCACGGGCGCAGGAGTCTCGGAGGCGGGGCGCGTGGGCGTCACGTGGCGTGGTTGTTCCGTACCCGGCGGTTCGGTTTGCTCGGCGTGCGCGGGCGACGCAACCGGGGTTGCGGCTGGTTGGGACGTTTTCCCGACGGGAATGTTTGGCGGCGTCGCGCACCCCGAAATGAATGCTGCCATCAGGACGCAGAAAAGTCCGGCCAGCGGACGAAACAGGACTCGGAAGACTTTCATCGCTTGAAGAAACGGAGGGGGAAATATCGAAGGCAACCTCATGAGGCGGCGATTGGCAAGCCGGCCTCACGTTCATTTTCATCCGCCGTGGAATCGCCGGCTGCGGCGATGAGCATCGCGCCGAGTTCGGTCGTGCAACGGCCAAACTGGCCGCAAACCACATGCTCCAGCGAACCCGCAGGCGACCCTTTTGGTGCACGCGGGACGGAGCGCACCAACGACTGACGAATGAAGGCAAGTTTTCCGGCCTCAGGCTGGCCGGTCTCCGTTCCGACGGCGAGGAGTTCAAAGGCATCGGCGATCCGCTCCACTTGCGCGGCGACCTCCGGCTGGTTGACCGGCGATCCGGCAGTGAGATGCAGCGCGATGACCGTGAAGGCCTGGGTCAGCCGCTGGTTGCCGTTTGCCAGCGTGGCGGCGCCGTCAAGGCGGGTTTGTTCGCTTTTGGGATCGGCGGACATGCGTTTGAGCGACGCGAAAATCATGCCATTGGCGAGTTCCACCTCCCGTTTCGCCGCGATGATTTCCGCGTCGTAAGCGCCGCCGGTCGTCAAGCGCTGTCCGATCGTTAGAATGTATTTTCGATTAGCGCGAAGCGCTTTCGCCAACAACGCGGGCAGCCGCTGGCGCTCCCATACGGGCCAGAACAGGAGCGCCGCCAGCAACGCCAGCCCGCCGCCCGCCGCAGTGGCGCCGAGACGCTCGAGCGTGAAGGCGACCGTGACGTGAGTCAAAATCTCGGTGATCAAGACCACAAACAGCGTGATGAAAAAAACCGCGATCGCGTAGTTGCGTTTTAACCAGAACGAAAACGAACCGACGGTCACCGCCATTGCGATGAGGAGAAAAATCGGTGGCGGCGAGAGCCACAGCAGCAAACTGGCCGCGACGCTGCCGCCAAGCGTGCCGAGCACGCGCTGGCCGGCGCGCACGCGGGTCGCGCCGAACTCCGGCTGCAGCACGACCAGCATCGTCAATGGCAACCAGTAGCCTCTTTCAAGATCGAAGAGCTTGAACGCCGCCACCCCGATGAGTTGTAAGACGATGCCGCGCGCAATGAATCGCACCAGCATCGGATCGGGTCGCCACTGTAAGTTGAGTGCCGAGGCGAGTGGGCGCAGGGTCCACGTTTGCAGATCGAAGAGTTCGAGGGAAAACGCAGAGTGTTCGTCGCCGCGCTCGATCGTGCTGCGCACCGCGGTTTCAACACCCGGGAGCAGATGCTCGATTTGGCGCAGGAGAAAAGCCAGTTGAACGCCTTCGGGCGAATGGTCGGTCTGCGCGAGAATTTGTTCCTGCAAGGCCTTGAGCAACGTACCGAGGCGGCGCAACCGAACCTCGCACGCGGCCAGGTGCGACGGCTGGCGGGACACGACGGTGACCGCGACGGTGCGCGCGCTGTTGGTGAGCGACGCGATCACTGGATCGAAGCTGGGCGCCCACGTTTCAAAGTCGGGGCGCATCATCAGGGTTTCCAACGACGCATTGACGGCCATGAAGCGGGTGGAAAAGCGCGCGGCCGCGAGATTTAATTCCTCGAGCTGGCGGAGATAAGGGCGCTTATCGTGTGACGGTGCCGCCGCGAGCGTGGCCGTGGCTTGATCAAGCGCCGTACGCAGCGCCGCCTGTTGTTCCGCGATGAGCTGCTGGCGCGTTGCTATCGCCGACGTTTCGCCGGGGGCCAGCGCGGCCAGCAGATCGGACAACGCCGTCCAGCTATCCGCCACCACGCGGCGCAACGGATGTTGCGCGCGGAATGGCCACAACGCTCCCTGGACCAACACGCCCAGAACTCCGCCCGCCAGCGCCGCAAGGAAATGCTGATCCGCCACGGCCGCATTACCCGGATGATCGAGCGCGATTAGGAATAACAACATCGACGCGATTCCCAGCGATGGCCCGTATTCACTGCTCAGGTGACGCCAGACTCCGCTCAACACCATTAACAAAACCACCGCGCCCAAGGCGAGCGGCAGGCTGGTCCCGGTGATGCCCCCCAACCCTGTTGCCCCCGCGAGGACCACGGTCATCGTCAGCAGCAAGCTCAGGCGGAGAGGGTAGGATCCGCGGACATCGACCTGGGCAACGTTCTGGGCCGCGATCGCCGCGAACGAGGCTTCGATCGGCAAATGCCACCATTGCACGGCGAGGATCGGCACCATGAACGCGACGGTGGAGCGCGCCGCCCGATTCAGATCGGGCTGCAGCCGGTTCCGCTCCAAATAATCGCGCGTCCGGGCAATGAGTGCGTTCATGACGCGTCCATTGTTGCGATCCCCGTGACGGCGTCACGCGTTTTGCGCGGGAAAAGTAACTCCGCGATCCGCACCGTCTAGTCCGCCTATTTCACGCTCAGAATGACAACGGACGACACTCGATTTGCTGGAGCCGCAGCGACCCCGCTGCGGTTGACGAGCGAACCACGGCGAGGTCGCCATGGCTCCATGAAATAGCCGAGGTTAACCGCTGTGGTAGGGCGCGGACTCCGTTCCGCGCCGCGATTATCCCCGGTGCGCGCGGCGGCGAAGGGACTCGCCGCCCTACTGCGGCGTCACTTCTTCGCGCAATCGTCAGTCATTCCGCAGACGTAACCACGGATTTCACGGATGAGCACTTATGATCGAAGGTTGCGGGATGTTTGGCATTCAGCACGGAGAAGAACGCAGCGACCCCGCTGCGGTTGACGAGCGAACCACCGCGAGGTCGCCGTGGCTCCATGAAATATTCCGGCTAGCTTCGGATTGGTCGAGGGCGTTTTCGCTTGGTTCGGATCACAGGCCGGCACATTTTTACCGCGGGTTTCGTAGCAATCTTATTTCCGCTAATTTTATGTCTCAACTTCCATCCAATCCCCGACGCCGCGCATTCATTGGTGACGCCCTAAAGCTGGGTGCCGGCTCCCTCGTCATGGGTGCAGCGTTAAGCCCAGCGATGCGCGCCGCCGAAACATCGGATTCCGCCACTGGAATCGGATCCGGACGTTCCCTTCCTGCTCAACTGCCCGGAGTCCCCGTGCGGGTATTGGTCGACCACGACGGCGCCGGGCTGGTCGCGACGCGAAAGAACGGCGATCGTTTCACGAGCGCGCAGGCCGAAGTTGAAATCAGCGGACCGTCGGACGCGCTGGCGGTGAAAATCTCGTGCCCGGCTGGCCTGCTTTCCCGCGTGGTGCTTCGCTGGGAAACAAAATTTCCCACCGGGACGATATTTCTCGGCGATCACTGGGAGCGGGGTTACGGCGATTTGCAGTGGCGCACCTTGCAACCCGAACGCGTGATGCCGTGGTATTTCGCGGCGCATGACCAGACCGGCGGCGATACATTCATGGCGGGCGTCAAGACCCAGCCATCGACGCTGTGCTTTTGGACCGTCGACGCAGCCGGCGTTTCGCTCTGGCTCGACTTTCGCAATGGCGGCAGTCCGTGCCGCCCGGGCGATCGTGTCATCGCCGCGGCCACGGTGGTTTCCCTCGCGGGAAAAGTAGGCGAAACCCCGTTCGCGGCCTTGTCCCGTTTCTGTCGTGCACTTTGCCCTAAACCGCGCCTCGCGTCTGCACCGATCTGCGGCAACAACAACTGGTACTACGCTTACGGTCACGATTTCGATGCGAATGCGATGCGGCGTGACGCGGCGTTTCTCGCCGGTCTCGCCGGGATTCATCCCAATCGCCCCTATTGCGTGATCGATGCGGGATGGACGCCCGGCACCTCCTGTCCGGGTGGACCTTGGACCGCCGGAAAGCCGGACGCGTTTCCCGACATGCCCGGGCTCGCGGCTGATCTGAAAAAGATCGGGGTGCGTCCCGGGATTTGGATGCGTCCCACCGCGCTGATGACCGTGGACGATCCGCGCCGACTGCGGGCGGGGCCTTGTACGGCGCCGGAAAAACCGCTCGATCTCACGCTGCCGGAGAACCTGAAACTTATTCATGACGACGTCGCTCGCGTTCGCTCGTGGGGTTACGAGCTCATCAAACACGATTTTTCGACTTACGACATTTTTGGCCGCTGGGGTTTTGAAATGGGTGCCGAACTCACGGACACCGGCTGGCATTTCGCCGACCAATCCCTGACCAACGCGGAAATTATTCTTCAGCTCTATCGTACGTTGCGCGAAGGCGCGGGCGACGCAGTGCTATTGGGGTGCAATACGATTGGTCATCTCGGAGCGGGAATTTTCGAAATTCAACGGACCGGCGACGATACCTCGGGTCATGTGTGGGAGCGCACGCGTCGCATGGGCATCAATACGCTCGCGTTCCGGCTGCCGCAGAACGGGGCGTTTTTCGCGAGCGATCCCGACTGTGCGGCGCATACGGAACGCACGCCGTGGGAATTCGACCGGCAGTTTCTCGATCTCGTCGCGCGCAGCGGCACCGCGCTTTTCGTTTCGGTCGACCCCCGCACCGTCACTCCCGAGCAGAAGGAATCCTTCCGCGCCGCGATGCAGACAGCACTTTCCGGCGGCACGCCCGGCGGCTGCGAACCACTCGACTGGCTTGGTACCACGACTCCGCGCGAGTGGCGTCTGGGCACGGAAATAAAATCCTACCACTGGGAAGAACCCGCCGGCGCGAATCCGCTGCGGGTTTAGCGTTGTAAGGAAAACTATAACTGAGGACTCCGCGGAGACCAACCTGGGATTGCCAATCCCCAGCTCGGCTGCCTGATGATAATTATAAGCTGGCGACGGGCGCTCTCGGTTTCAATCAACGAGGGAGACGATAATTTTATTCGCAGTGGGTTTAATACTGCGGAGCTTGTCGCGGACCGTGAGCGGAGCCGAACGGCTTTGGGCTTGGATTGGAATTGTGGGAGACAGGCTTGCTCGCGACTTAGGATCAGACATCCTGATCCCGAGGAATTAGAGTGAGCTCAACTCCGCCGCGAACCGGGGTAAAATAAATTTAGCGCGGAGAGCGCGGAGCTTGACGTGATTTCACTCCGCGTCCTCAGGCCGTCCTGAGCGAAGTCGAACGGACGCGAACTTCGCGTTAAAATGTTTTGTTTTGGCAGGCTGTTTCCTGCTCCCCATTCGCTGGATTGTGCCGTAAGTCATTCGAGTGCCGACTAAAATCCCGGGTGGTGGGATCAGGAATATTTTCCTCCGGGCCAACCAAACCGGACTGAAGATGTCTCGCGAAGGATGGAAAGGGGGCGAAGGAATCAGGGCAAAATGGCCTTCATAACCTTCTCATCCTTCGCGAGACAATTTCTGTTTCAAGCTCAGTTCATTTCCTGTGGGTCCGATACCTCGAAGCTTGCTTCGGCTTGGTTGGGAAGTGGCACGGGCCTCTGGCCCGTGGGCCCGGGCGAACACGGGCGGGACGCCCGTG
>JAYVMJ010000273.1:0-4228 GCA_043759025.1 Verrucomicrobiota bacterium
GATCGCCGGCCACTTTCTCGCTGGGAATCCAGCGGTGACAAAATTGCAGCGCACTTTTTTCCACCGCCACGCCCGTGGGAAAGACCGGATAACTTTGCGGGAGCAACGCCTGTTGAACGCCTCGCGCGAGGGCGAGGTCCGAATCCATTTCGAGGTTTTTGCGCCGGAGTTCCTCGGTCGATTGCGCCAGTTTTTTCTCAAGGCGATGATGCTCAAGCGCGGAAATGATGCTCCGTCGCAATGCCTGAAAATCGACCACGGGTTTTGCGAAGTAGTCCCTCACGCCCATTTTCATGGCGGCCACGGCCACCTGCTCGTTGCCCGCACCGGTCAGCATAATGACAACGGGGCGCTCACTCGCCGGCAGAGAATTGATCGCGGTGAGCACCGCCAAGCCGTCCTCGTCAGGCAGCATGTAGTCGAGCAGCACCAACTGGAATCGCCTCTTCTTTAACTGCGCCCGCGCCAACATACCTTTGTCGGCCCAGACCGGGTCGCAAACCAACCCATTCCCCAACTGCCGGACGATCTGTTGCAACATCGCCGCGATAGTTGGGTCGTCATCGACGATTAACACGGACATGGAACTCATGGCCATAGGGAATTTTAGGGAAGCAAACCGGACAAAAGCGTGACCTCCCTCCTATCGCAGGCGAGAGGATTTTGTCCCTATGGACAAGCGGTCGGCCCCATCAAGTTAACATACAGTTTTAGGCCGAAAAGCCGATCAATGAAGGGAACTGTTTCAACCCCGGGCAGACAGCTGACTGGCGTTCGAGCGGCCTTCGCCCTATGGCCCATATTCTCCTAGTTGATCCCGATGAAGTGGCGCGCAAAGCCATGAAAGGGATTCTCGCGCGCGGCAACCACCGCTTCGTCGCCGTCGAGAACGCGAGCGAGGCGTGGGACTTCATTAATCGGAACGTCAAGGTGGACCTCGTCTTCGTGGAAATGGCCTTGGACGGGGACGGTGGCATGGGGTTCATCCAACGACTCAAAAGCGACGCGTGCCTGAAACTTTTACCCGTGGTGGTCTATACCGAAAAAGGTGACCGCGATACCGTGAAACGAGTGCTCGGGCTGCATGTGCAGAATTTTCTGATCAAGCCGTACCACGACGATTCAATTTTTGCCGAGATCAGCAAGTCCGTCATCAATCCGTGGCGGCAACAGCACTTCGAGGAAGAGAAGTCGTTCTGCCAGATGATGGGACTTACCCCGGATGCCTTGCACAAGCTGCTCGAAGCGTTGAGCGCGGCGCTGACGGTCGCCCAGACCACGTTGAAAAAGTGGGCCGCCATGAGGGCAATCCAACTAGCTTGCGATGAACTCACTATTTTATCCTCAAAAGCCGAGGAGGCCGGAGCATGGGGCGTGGTCGAGTATTTAAAACAGCTCATGGAAAATGTGCGTGCGGCCAACTGGATGGAATTTGAACAAAATTTGGGCCGGCTGGAATTTGCCGGCCGGTTGATCTTCCGGCATCTCAACGCGTCGCTCATCCCCGACGATTTTCTCAGCGGCCAGGAGCTGAACGCCGAAGCGGATGCCAAAAACCGAGCGGTTTGGTCTAACGCCGCTGCGGAAAAGCGCTGTCCCGTCATCGGCCGGCCGCAGCTTGAGCGGGAAATCGAGGCCCTCGCGGGTTGTCCGGTAATCGACTCCGCCGCGGCCACCTTTCAAATGACCGCCAACGGTCACCCGACCTCGCTCAATCCGCTGATGGATTTGGTGGATCGCGATCCGGGGCTTGCCGCCCAAATGTTGATCGCAAGCAACAAACTCAAACACGCCGGAAGCGACCAACTGTCCGCCATCGAAGACCCACGAATGGCCGTGGGGCTGCTGGGTGAAATACGGCTGGCCGCGCAAGCGCGGGCTCTCGTCACGACGGAAGAACGCATGATGCTGGCACCGCCGCTGTCCAGCTGGTCTCACTTTTGGATGTTCCAAGTCGGCACGGCCCGCGTCGCCCGCTACACTTGCCATTACCTTGAACTGACCGATCTCGAATCTCCCAGCTACACTGCCGGCCTGCTCCATGATCTCGGGAAGCTCTTACTGCTCCGGCTCCACCCCTTTGCCTTTCAGGCGATTTTGACGCACGCGCGCCAGAATGAAATAGCCCTGTCGGCAGCCGAACGGCATTTCCTGGGAGTCACCACGCACGAGATGGCGGCCCATTTTGCCGAAAAGCACGGGCTGCCTCGACGCTTCGCCAATGTGATGCGCTGGGTCGAAAACCCGGAACAAGCGACCGAGGATGCCGAGCTCGTAGCCATCGTGTCGCTCGCCCACTCGCTCTGCCGGAACAACCACGTCGGATTCTGCGGCGACGCATCCCAGAACCAAGCCACGCCCTTGGAGGAAACCCCGGAGTGGCGCGTATTGAAAGGAAGCGTTTTTCCCAGCTTCGATTTAAAGAAATTCGAAGCCAAGGTGCAGGCCGAATGTCGCCAGCTCAAACACGAGCTTCATGGCCGGATGGCGAACTACGCCGTGGCCTAAACCCGGATCCACCCCGCGTCTTTTCGGGCGACTACCCAGTGGCGCATAAAGACCAAGGTTTGTATTCTCCCTCCGGCACTCCCGCACGGAAAAAATGTGAGCAACCGGGGAAACGTGTGAGTAACTTAAACCCATTATTAGGCCTTCGGCTAGTGTGAGAAAAGTGCCCTAACTGCTACTGTAGCCACGCGTCGTTTCACTTCTATCGCCGATGACAACACCCGCCATTTACGTTGGCTTGCAAGCTGGTTTCCGCCAACAACCACCCATTGAACTTTACAATCTGATTGCTCCCGTGGGCGAACACCCGGCGGGCTCGACGGTGTCACGTCAGACCTTGGAAAAACACGGCGTGAATTTTAAGCCAGCACCCGGTACTCGGAAGGGTCGCCGCAGCGGCGGATCTAAAGCGACTTCGTAAAAGCGAGGTTCTCCAGTCCGAACGATTCAATTTTGACTGTTTTTAAACGGAATTAAGGCCGAAAGCCTGATTCCGTTTTTTTTGGAAATCACCCAGACATTGGCCGTCAAGAATGGGGGGATTATGCCGATTTGGAAGGCACCTCGGGCAATGATAGTTCACTCCTTTGCAGCGCAGGGACCCAAACACATGCCACTCGATCCATCCGCCATCGTCCGAGCCTTTCTCGCTTCCGGCTCACTTCCGCTTTCCCGCTCGATCAGCCAAGTTCAAACGATGTTGAGCAGCGCGGACTACAACGCCTGCGATCTCGCTGAGCATCTCCGCATGGATCCCAATCTGGCCGCGCGGGTGATGTCCGTGGCCAATTCCGCTTTTTTTGCCCGTTCGCCATGCGCCGCGATTGATGACGCCGTCAACCGACTCGGCACGGTGCAATTGACCCGGATTTTCGCGCAGGTTCTCGCGAGTGCGTCGATGGCCGCTCCCTACCTCGCCTACGATTTGCCACCGCAGGCTATTTGGCGCCATTCCATCTTCGCCGCCGTGGGCGCCGAAATGGCGGCGCGGAAAAAATCGGAGGATCGCTCGGCCGCTTACATGATCGGCCTGCTCCACTTGATCGGCATGCTGGTTGTCGAAAACTCCTGGGTGAAACGAGGCGGCCAGCCAAAATTCACCATTTCAAACTTCGAGCAGGAGTGGTCGGTCGAAGAAAAGAAATTGTGCGGCTTTGACCATCCTACCCTCGGCGCCGAATTGCTGCGCCAACTTTCCTTTCCCGAAACGGTCGTGAACACCGTTGCCCGCCAATACCGGACCCCGCTGGAACCGTTAACCTCGGCCCTTCATATCGGACGACTGGCGCGCGCTTTCCGTGGGGTTACGTTCAAGATGGAGCCCAACCAGGACGTCCTGAACAATTACGACTTGGGATCAGACAGCAAATTGCAGTCGTTCCTGCTGGACGTGCGCGAGGAAGGCCAACGCGCGATGCAGGCGGGCTGAGTCGAGCCCCAGTCACACATACCTTACGTCACTGAAGAATTTCGTCTGTGGGCTTTGCCAGATTCTTGTCTTGCTTGGCGGCATTCTCCTTCGCCTTCTCCACCGCTTTGCCATAGTTGGTGGTGGCTTTTCGCGCCGGTGGCGCTGGTGCCGGATCCTCATTCTTGACCGGTTCCAACGCTGACGCGGATTCAGTCGCACTTGTCGCGGGAATGGTTCCCGTAATTTTTCCATAACGAACAGTCAGGGTCTTATCGTCGCGCCCCAGCAGCTCGACGACAGTACCTGCCT
>JAYVMJ010000274.1:0-2349 GCA_043759025.1 Verrucomicrobiota bacterium
TTAAAATACCCAAAGACCAAGGCCTTCAACGTTAGGTGGGGCAACACCAATGACATGCAATCCCGCTTGGCAGTTCACCTGATCCGATGGAGCCGACTATAAAATCGCGGATTCGGCGCCGACAAATCCCGCCCATGCTGATCTTGAATTCTGCTTAAACCTCCCAATTCTTCCAATCTCACTCTACGCCATGCAATTTACCCCCACCAAGCCGGCGATTCACGGCGAAACCCTTGAGACCCTGACCGCGGCTTTAAAAGAACATGGCCATCCGGCTTTTCGCGCCCAGCAGATCACGGAATGGTTGTACAAGAAACGCGTTCGGTCGTGGGGCGAGATGACCAATCTTTCCCGTCCGTTGCGCGCATGGCTCGCCGAGACCTTTGAACTTGCGCCGACAAGTTTTGTGCTCACGAAACAATCCGAGGATGTAACCGACAAACTTCTACTGGAACTCGGCGACAAATCGCTGATTGAAACCGTTATCATCCGAGCGCCTCAAACCGGCGTCGGTCAGGACGAGTCCCGCAAAACCATCTGCATTTCCACTCAAGTCGGTTGCGCCATGGGTTGCCGTTTTTGCGCATCCGGACTCGATGGCCTCAAGCGCAACCTGTCGGCCGGCGAAATCGTTCACCAACTCATCCAAGTGTGCAACCAGGAGGACAGCCGCACGCCGCGCGCCCACGCTGAGTTGGTTTCGTTCGACAACCTCGTGGTGATGGGAATGGGCGAGCCGTTGCACAATTACGACGCGATCATGCGCGCATTGACCATTCTCAATGCCGACTGGGGCCTCGGGTTCGGCGCACGGCGCATCACCCTTTCCACCTCGGGTCTGGTGCCTAGGATCAAACAGCTCGCGGACGAATCGCTCGGCGTTCGCCTCGCGATCAGTTTGCATGGCGCCACCAATGAAGTCCGGGAGCAGATCATGCCCGTCAACAAGGCGTGGCCGCTGGAAAAACTTTTGCCCGCGGTGAAGGAGTTTTCCGAAAAACGCGGCCGCATGGTCACACTCGAATTTATCCTGATCGAGGGAATCAACGATTCGCTGGATCAGGCGGAAAAACTCCGCGATATCGCCTACGATCTGCACGCGCACGTTAACCTTATTCCTTACAACACCGTCGAGGGATTGCCTTGGAAACGACCGAGCCTGACGCGTCAGGAAAAATTTGCGCGCGTTCTGTTCGACGGGGGCGTTTCCGTCACGCTGCGCCGTGAAAAAGGTCACGCGATCGACGCCGCCTGCGGTCAGTTGCGGTTGAAAACGGAAAGAGCGCGCGAGGCCGCCACCGCGTGAGCGCAGATCTGTGGAACTTACCTACCGAGGATCAGCCAAGAGATGGCGGCTCGCTCCACCGTTGCCATGGACGCCGGACTTGTTAGCCCTCTGGACGCCCCATGCATTTGCCCGGCCTGATCGACATCCCGCTTAGATTGCTACTGTTGGTCGCCGGATTGCTCGTGCCGGGCTCAATGGTGCTCCGGGCCCTTCGCCTTCCGTGGTCGTTGGCGGCGGCGTTCCTGATTTCCAGCGTCACGCTTTATGCGACCGTTCTGATCTTCACGTGGACTGGCACAATTATTTCCGCGACGAATCTCACGATTGCGTTGGGTGTGGTTGCACTCGCCGGACGTCTCGTACCCACGCGCGGCCTGCCGCTGCCGCTGGCTTCGTCCTTCTCGTGTTTTTCCGGAATGGAAGCGTGGCGCCCGCTCTACCTGGCCTTCTGGGCGATCGTCGTTTACCGACTGGTTACCCAGCCACTGTCGGGTCCGGACGTTTCTTTCCGGTGGAGCTACCTCGCCGAGCAAATGCTCAAATTTGGATCGTTGAATTTTTATCCGCCGCGAACCGGATCGGATTTCGCCCACTATCTTTGGGCGGAAAGTATTCCTCCGGGAATCGCCAGCCTTTATGCGTGGGCATACGGTTGCGCCGGCAGCAAACTCGCCTTGTGGACATCGCCCATCGTCGGACTCCAACTGCTTTCCCTGCACGAACTGATTTGGCGACTGGCGCAACACTGGGGCGGCGAACTCGCCGCGCGCCGCGCTGTGCTGCTCGCTGCGGCTTGTCCGCTCCTTACGTGGTCGGTTCTGATCGGGCAGGAAACCGGCATGACCGCGCTCTCGGTCATCGGGATCGTGTGGTGCCTGCAAAACGCCCCTGAAAGAAATGGCCGGAGCTGGATGATCCTCGCGGGAATTTGCTGCGTCGCTGCGGCGGGCACCCGCGAATACGGTCCGATATTTGCGGTCGCCGCAATCGTCTGCGTGCTCGCCCTGCGGTTGCCCGCGAGACACGTGGGCTGCCTGACGATCGCGGCGCTTCCGCTCTCG
>JAYVMJ010000275.1:0-4362 GCA_043759025.1 Verrucomicrobiota bacterium
TATGATCCGAGCGCTGCGGCGAAGGCGAAGTCAGATGAATCGGTTTCAAACGACGCGTACGAGTCCGCCGGTGTCCTTTATTTGCCCAAAGTCATGGTAAGAAAAGACCGGTTGTCGACGCCCTCGGATTTCGCATTCCTCACGACGAAGGGAAGGATGGATCTCGCATTTAAAACTTTTCCCGGCCTCAGAATCGGAAATGTTTTCGGGGCCAACACGGGCAAAGAGGGACTTCCGTTTCGAGCTGACAATGGTGACGCAACTACGATGCAGGCCGAAAGCAGAGACGTGGCGAGAAAGGAATCGATGAAGGAAACGGTCGAGCGCACGCGAACGGACGACGGTCCGGAAAGTCGCCGGATCGACAAATTATTGAAGGAGGCTCTGGCTCGTCAGAGCCTTTTTTGGGCTGGCGATAAAGGGCCGTGACGGATCCGGCGCATGCTCCGAGCCTATCGTGGGACTGGATTGCCCCTCCCGCTTCCGGCGAGCTCGCGATGACAGTAGGGGCGATTCTGGCGGGTTAACGCCTCGTTAAGACCGGGGTGAATTATTTCATTTCCGTGAACCAAAAATTGCTGCAGCGTTCCAACCAGTAGGGCGGCGCGTCATTCCACTTTTAAACGGGCAGGAATCTGCGGCGACGTCCGTTTTTTTGTGCCTGCCGAAGACCAACTCCTGCAATGTCACCTGTGCGGCAAAGCGCACGGCGCGCTGCTGTTGAAACCCGGGCAGCGGGCAATCTGCACGCGATGTGGGACCGTCATGGCCGAAAGAGGCCGATTGGGTCAGCAGGCGGCGCTCGCGTTTGCGCTCGCGGGATTGCTCCTCGCGATTCCTGCGGCGACACTTCCGTTTGTGACGCTCAGTAAATTTGGACGCGAACGCACGACGATCCTCACCGATTCTTTTCAGGGATTCTGGGCGCACGATTTCGAGTCGCTGGGCATCTGGGTATTATTGTGCGGGGTCATTGCGCCGATTGGTCTGCTGACTCTGCTTGTGGCGGTGTTGGGCACTGACCGACGTCCGGCCCTGCGCAACCTAAACCAGCGGTTGAGGCGCTGGGCTCACGGCGTGGAATATTGGGCCATGCCCGAAGTTCAGGTGCTCGGGGTCATGGTGGCTTTTTTCAAACTGGGCGACGTGGTTCAGGTTTTCGTGGGTCCCGGACTTTGGTGCTACGGTGCGATGTCGCTATTCACCTTGCTCGCCTGGCGCCGGTTTAATCTTCAGCCGCGGCAGGAGCGCGTCGCGCTGCTCTCGGGGCGCATGGCGTCATGAGCGAATCGGTTCCAGTTTCACCGACGTCCACCGCGCGGTCCGCTGCGCTCGCGATCGCCGCAGTCGTGATGCTGGTTCCGGCTTACGCTCTCCCTGTCATGCATCTTGGAATTCTAGGGCAAACGGCATCGGACACCACCATCCTTTCGGGCATCGTTCAACTGTGGCGGCAGGGTCTGGGCGGATTGGCCGCGATCGTTTTTACCGCCAGTTTCCTCGTGCCGTTGTTGAAACTCAGTGGGTTGATCTGGTTGCTGATGGCTGCGTTGCGCGAGAAGCCTGCCAATCCGCGCCGGCTGACGCGGGTTTATGCGGCCATCGACTTCATCGGACGCTGGTCGATGCTCGACGTATTTCTGGTCGCTTTCCTCTCCGGAGCAGTCCGCTTCGGAAAACTGGCTTCCGTGCACCCGCGTCCCGGCGTGGCGGCCTTCGGCGGAGTGGTTGTCCTGACGATGCTCGCGACCCATCAATTTGACCCACGCGTGCTTTGGGCCGAGGCGCGGCGCTCGGACGCCGACCCGGCGTGATCATTTAAACGCCGAAACTACCCATCCACCAATCGACTCATCGAATTTAAAATGTCCGCTCCCGCCGCAAAACTTTCACGTTTCCCCCGCATCCAACTCATCTGGGTTGTTCCCATCATCGCGCTGGTTGTTGCCGTCTGGATGTTGATGCGCGAGTGGCGTTCGCATGGAACGGAAATCACCATTGAGTTTGCCGATGGTTCTGGCTTGGAACCACGCCAGACAAAACTGGAATACAAGGGGGTCACTGTGGGTGAAGTGGAGGAGATCGGACTCGCGAAGGACTTGAAGCACGTTGTTGTCCGCTTGCAGTTGAGACGCGATGCGAAAGCCATTGCGCGGGAAGGAGCGCAATTCTGGATTGTGCAACCCGAGATCGGTTTCGGTGGGATCAGCGGAATGGACACGCTGCTGAGCGGGGCGCACGTGGGCGTGCGGCTGGGCGAAGGCGCGCCGGCTACAAATTTCCGCGGACTCGACTCGCCACCCGTGCTGGAGAACGTCGAGGACGGACGCGCCTTTATCCTGCGGACCGACCGGATCGGCGGGTTACAGGTGCACGCGCCGGTTTTCTATCGCGACGTGAAGGTGGGAGAAGTGGAGTCGGCGCGACTCGCGGATGACTCCACCGGCGTATGGATTCGGATTCGCGTGCAAACGGCGTATGCGGCCCTCGTGCGGACCAACACCCGTTTTTGGAATGCCGGTGGTTCCCCTTTGCAGATCAGCCTGTTTGGCGGCGGTTCGCAGAAGAAATCATTGCAGTCGATCATCACCGGGGCGGTGGCGTTTGCCACGCCGGAAGAGCCGGCCGAGGCGGCGAAGGATGGTGACCAATTTCCCCTCGCGGGCGATGCCGACAAGGACTGGTTTAAGTGGTCACCGCATATTCCGATTAACGCTCCCGAACAAGCTCCCGAAAAACCAGCGGCGACGAAAGTCATGCCCGGACTAATCGGCGGGTAAATGAGGCGCGCATGCGCGCCTCTAACGATGGGATCCGGCTGAGTCCCCGCCCAGCAATCGGGCCGGGAGAAACAAAAGTGTTTTGATCAACGAGAACGTGGCTTCAACGCACACCCCGACAAGGCGGAAGGGCAGGGCGATCAACCACACGATGGGTGCCAAAATAATCGCGAGTAACGCGAGCGGCCAGCAAAGGGCGAGTAACAGGCACCAGAGGAGAAAGATTCCAATTGTAGTCATGGCTTTCTTCAAGACCCGGCAACCCTCGCCAAAGTTGCAATTGTTGCGGAATTTTGAATGTCACCGCCTGGGTAAGAAGGGTTTGGAATTCAGGGTGTAAAAACCCCCCGACTTTTGCAGCGGTCTCAGTTTGAGGCGGTGAGTTCGGCGGGTTTCAGCTCGGTGTACTTGATGGTGCGTGAGAGCTGGGATTTCAGATTGAGCGCCGCGTCGGGCAGCACCCGGGCCTCGACCCCATCGATCTCGGCGTAGCCGACGATCATGGTGTTGATGCGATGGTCGGTGACAGCGCGACCGGCGAGATTGAACTCCCGGCCTTCATTGAGCCAGAGGCGTCGCTCAGTGAGCCCGGTGAACCAGCGAGCGCGACCGAGGCCCTTGGGATCGTCGGCCTCGACAATGTCAGAGGAAATCCAACCGTAGTTTGGCACGAAATACTCGACCCAGCAGCGATAGCCGGGATTGGTTTCCTTGCCAGCGTTGGCTTCGCCCAAACGGTAGCCCATTTGCAAACGAGCGGGAATGCCGCGGGCTCGCGCCAGCGCGATAAACAGCGAATGCATATCGGTGCAGGTGCCACCGCCGTTGATGAGGCAGGATTCAGCATCGCCGACGCTGGTGGATGGCTTGGTCGGATCCTTCGAATAGTGGTCGGCGACGTCAGCCACTTTGCCGAGGAGGAGAAACGCTTGTTTGGCGACGTTACTTTCGGTGCCGATGGCTTCGTCCGCCATCCGCTTGATTTTCGGGGTCACCGACATATGGGGCGCGTCCAGGCGGAGTTCGTCGGCGTAGAGCGTGCGGGTGGAATCGGTGATGGGGCCGACCTGCGCCGGGTCGATTTGGGTGAATACCGACGAACGGCGCACCGTGAATGCGACCTTGGCCGTGAGAGTGGCGGTGCCGGGATTGTCGACTTCAACCAGCATGAAGCGGTTGCCGCGATCGGCATCACGCACGACGCTCCAGGTGCCGGGAACGGACACTGCTTGGAAATCAAGCACCTCCTGGTAGCGGTCGTTGTCAGGAATGGAGACCCAAAACTTCACTTTTTTTGCACCGGCGGGGATGTCGGAAAGGGTTGCGTTCTGTTCGACTCGGTAAGTGGTGGTGACGGGGTCTGACCCGGCAAAGAGGCTGACAGCGAGTGCGCAAGAGGTGAGCAAGGCGGAGATGAGTTTCATGAGGGGTGGGGTTGGAAATTCCGGATTGGCCCGGCACGAGACCGGAGACGGAGTCATGGGCGGTGCATTAACTTCACTGTGCCGGGCAGCTACAATCTGTCTGGGGTAAATTGCCGAAAAATAGGGGCGAGTAGCGGCAATCCGCTCGCAGTCCGCGG
>JAYVMJ010000276.1:0-2602 GCA_043759025.1 Verrucomicrobiota bacterium
CCGAGCACGCAGGCGGTATCGATGCCCAAGGTCCATTTCGTGCGGGAAATGTCTTCGCGGGGCGTATGACCGTAGACGACAAATGGTGGCCCGACCCACAATTCCGACCAATGCGGCGCGCTCGGTGCCTCGGAACGTTTTCGCGGCTCGCCGTCTTTGTCGATCATCTGGATGCGGGTGACGATGCGCGCGGGTTGCTTCTGCCACGGCTTGTCGGGCAAAAACCCGGCGTGGACGAACACCACGCCCAGTTCCTCATCCTCGTAGGTTAGCTTCATCGACTCAAGGTAATCCCAGTCCTTGCCGCGGAGCTGCTTGATCGTCTCATAGTCGTACTTTTTGAGATGGGTGGGATCGTCGGTCCGGCGGTAATTGAGCTGGCGCAGTTCGTGGTTGCCGAGCAGGGAGGCGGTGGCGTGTTCGCGGGCGAGTTCGACGACGCGACTGCTGTCCGGGCCGCGATTGATGAGGTCGCCGAGCAGGATGAGGCGGTCATCCTTTTTCAGGTCGAGCTTGTCGAGCAGGTCGGAGAATTCCTTGTGGCAGCCATGGATGTCCCCGATGGCGATAAGACGGCCGTTCATTGGTGGAATTTTGCTAGCGTTCGAACCCGTGGAGGGTAAACAAGAAAACACCCATGGAGTTAAATCTTCACCCGATTGCCACAAAATGTTTCGTGAGCGGAAGCGATTTCCAGGAGAATGACCGCGTGGTCAGCTATTTGGTGCGCGAAACCAATGGGGAGGTCGCCCGCCGCGACTTGCACGAGGCGCAGGATGGGAAATTCATGCCGCCTGCTTTTGTGTACTGCCGTTGGGTCGTGGGATTTAAGCAGCGCCGGGCAGATGAAAATGCGGATCGGAATTTGAAGCTCACGGCCGAGAATTTGTTTCTAACGCTGGCCACGCCGGCAGGTGGCGATGCAGTGAGCTTGGATTCGGGCGAATCGGCCGCAATTAACACGCCGCTGCTCCAATTTCTGGCGCTGATGCTTGAGCGCAAAAAACAGATCAAGCCCCGCGGTCTCACCGGGGACGGCGAACGTCAGATTTACGAACACAGGGCGACGCATCAGCTTTATGAAGTGCCAGTGGGCGACCTGAACGTGGAATTTTTCCAGAAGATTCAGGAGCATCTCGGAGTGTTGGTCGGTACCCCGAAGGCCAAGCCGGCTCCCGACGCGGAGACGCCGGCAAGTCCAGCAGAACCTGCGCCGACAAAGTAACGGCCGTTGGTTTTAAAAAATCGAAATACGGGTGGGCTGGACTTTCGGCCGGTGAAGTTGTGGTGTCCGCGAACTCATCCGGCGGGACGTCGGCTGCTACGGCGCGAACGCAACGGTCGAACTTTACTCGGAGGTAGTCTGAGCGATTAAATGGTTCCCGTGTTTTTATTCGATGGGTGTATGGCGTCTTCGCGTTTAGTCGCGAACGGGTAGGGGGAATTGATGTCTGAGAGTGATGAATCCATTACTTCTCATCATTATTCTTCTCCTGTTGTTAGGCGGCGGCGGTTTTTATATTGGCGGCCCGATGGTTGGCGGCGGCGGAATCGGTCTCATTCTGTTGATCGTCCTCATCATCTATCTGATGGGTGGCCTTCGCGGACGATAATCTTTTCGTACCGGGACTTGCACCCTTCGATTTTCGCCTAACCGGCGACTTTCCGTGATCGTCTCTCTTGAACCTATCCATCGTCATGCACTTTAACTCATTCCTTTCTAGAATTGTTTCGCAAGCCACGCTGCTTGTCGGGGCTGGCGCGCTTGCTTTTCTAGCCGGTTGTTACACCGGACCGGAACGCGCGGGCTATCGATCTTCGGTTCCCGGGCCGGTAGTCATGCAGGATGACTATGTGTACTACCCGGGTGACGAGGTTTATTATAACAATAGCCGACATCAATACGTGTATCGCGAGGGAAACGCGTGGGTAAATCGACCTCAGCCGCCCCACGGCTGGGCTCAGAATGCACCCTCGGTTCGTGTGGATTTCCATGACGCACCCGAGCACCATCACGCCGAAGTAACAAAGACCTACCCGAGAAACTGGCATCCGACGCCGCCAGTTCATCCAGCTCCTGTTGACGACCATCGCACCGACCACCGTGACGATCACAACGACGACGGGCACCACAATAACTGATCCACGCGCAATAGCCTGACACCACGATTCGCCTCGTAGCGACGGGCGTCCCTGCCAGTGGTAGTCGACGTCCGAAGAATCCACAGGCCCGGAGGCCTGTGGATTCTTCGGACTGAGTCGCTCGATGAATAGGCGGAATGCTTTCCGCATGAGTCTATCGGGCGATCCTCAACGGCGCGCTGCTGTATTTGTCGTGCACGGCATCGTGGTAATCGGCGTTTGACCTTATGGGCGGACAAAAATCCCATTGTCCGGCCCCATGAGCACACGAGTGATATTTTTCGCACCACCGACGGTGACTCCGCTCGATTTGATCGGCCCGCTCCAGGCCTTTCAACTTGCCGGTGGCATTTGCCATCATCCCTAGCAGCCTGTCGGACTTTGCCGACTGAAGGCGTCTACAGATAAATATTCGCCTTCGAATAAATTTTTTCGGGCAAATACGTGGTGCCAGATAGCC
>JAYVMJ010000277.1:0-5387 GCA_043759025.1 Verrucomicrobiota bacterium
CTCAGCCCAGTGATCCTCCCTCCCTCCGCGTCCGAATCAAAGACACTTCACTACCCCAACGCGCGCCATCTCAGCCAGCTGTTCTGCGGCAGCGAGGACAATCTGACGCGCGTCGAGCAGACACTCGGCGTACGTATCGTCACCCGGGACGAGTGGTTGAAAATTGACGGCCCGGCGGAAGCAATTGGTCGCGCAGAGGAGTTTTTCACCCTGCTCAACACGGGGCGCATCCAGGGATTGACGCTGCGCACGCCCGATTTCCTTCGGCTGCTCGAAAATTACACCAAGGATAACGGCGCCAGCCTGCGGTCGCTTTTCAATGAGCCGCTCGTCATCGCCACCAATCGTAAAAGTGTCGTACCCAAAACGGTCGGGCAAAAACTCTACCTGCAAGCGATTCAGAAAAATCCGATCGTCTTCGGCATCGGGCCCGCCGGAACTGGAAAAACCTATCTCGCGATGGCCGCCGCCATCTCCGCTTTGCTCAAGGGTCAGGTGCAACGCATCATCCTCACGCGGCCCGCCGTTGAGGCCGGCGAAACGCTTGGATTTCTGCCCGGCGATCTGCGCGAGAAAATCCTCCCCTATCTCCGGCCGCTGTACGACGCGCTCCACGACATGTTGGACACCACCGACGTCACAAGCTTCTCAGAAAAAGGCGTCATTGAAATTGCTCCGCTTGCCTACATGCGCGGCCGCACGCTAGCCAATGCCTACATCATTCTCGACGAGGCCCAAAACACCTCCCCCGAACAGATGATGATGTTCCTCACCCGTCTCGGCGACGAATCCCGCATAATCGTAACCGGCGACATCACGCAAATCGATCTCCCCCGCGCCAAGCAGTCCGGCCTCGTACAGGCACCGCGCATTTTGAAAAATATTCCCGGCATCGAATTTCACCATTTTACGGCGACCGATGTCGTCCGGCATCCGCTCGTCCAAAAAATCATCGATGCGTACGAACAAGCCCGCTCTGGAGATCAAGCCGCAAGCCATGCGTGACGCTTGCCGATCGGTCGCCATTCACCAGGCGCACCCACGACTCAGGCTGGTGCGGAAGGAAATCGCCGCCGCCATCGCGGTGCTCGACTCGCATGCCGCCAAATTCCTCGGCGGATGTCCCGCCGGCGAACTCTCGGTCGCAATCCTGACTGATCCGGCGTTGACCCGGATTCACGCCGGTTTCATGGACGATCCAACGGCGACCGACGTGATCACCTTTGAAGGCAATCCGGCCGTCGGACAGGCCGGAGAAATCTGTGTTTCGGCGGACACCGCCGCTCGCTTTGTGGGCTTGACCGGGAAGAACAAGCCCAGCGCGGCCACGCAAAAAAAATTCTCCGCTGAACTCACACTCTATATTGTCCATGGCTGGTTACACCTCGCCGGCTATGATGATATTCAACCCGCCAAGAAACGTCGCATGCGCGCCGCCGAAAAACGGGCGATGACCCTGTTGCGAACTGCCAAGGCCATGCCTACCTGTCGACTCGGATAACGGTTCCGCCCCCCGACCAACGGTCCGCGTTCAAATGGGCGCAGCACGCCGAAGAAATCAGTGTTCAATGACGAACAACTGTGGTTACTTGCGAATTCATGCCCGAGACCCGTTTCACTTCACTGCGCAATGCCTTTTTGACCGGACTGCTGTTGGTCACCCCGCTGGCGGCGACCATCTGGGCTCTTCGGCTCGTCATCGGAGTCGTGGGCGGCTCGATCACGCCTCTTTTTTACCCGTATCTTCCGGACGCACTTAGTCATTTGCCCAGTATCGTATGGGATATTCTAACGACCGCCATCGTGCTCGCGCTCGTAACCCTGCTTGGTTTCTTATCACGCATTTTCCTTGGTCAATTTGTCGGCGCGGTCGCGGAACGATTTATCCAAGGAATTCCCGGCGTTGGCGGATTCTATAACAGCGTCAAACAATTCATCGAAACTTTCGGCGCGAAGGATCGCACGCAATTCAGCAAAGTGGTCCTCGTCCAATTCCCGCGCGCCGGCGCTTACACGATCGGATTTCTTACCAACACTGGGAAAGGCGAACCGCACACGCACTTCGTCGAGGAACGTTGGGCGGTGTTCGTGCCGACCTGTCCGAGTCCGGTAAATGGATTTTTCATGTATTTGCCGCGCGAAGAAATTATTGAACTCGGCATCTCTGTCGGCGAGGGCATGAAAACGGTTATTTCGTGCGGTGCCGTCCTTCCTCACTGGCCGGACCCAGCGACCGCGAAAGCTTTCCTTGGCGGTCAGACTGGTTCGCAGCCCAACTAAGCGGACGACCGTATGCCCGGAGAGCAGACTCGAACCACCGGCTTCGTTCTGGCCAAACAGCCTTCCGGCTCGGATTCGTTTGAGCAACTCTCCTTCTTCTCCGGCGAAAGCGGCTTGCTCCACTGCCTGCGGCGCGTGGCGCGCGGTAAGACCGCCTCAGCGCCGGCGATTGATTTGTTCGACGAGGCCGAACTCTGGCTCGAATCGTCGAATCAAGGTCGCACCTGGTTTATAAAAGAGCATCGCCTCATTCAACGTCACGAAGGAATCGGACGTTCCTATGACGCTTTGCGCGCCGCCGCCGCACTCACGACGCTCATTTCCCGAAACACGGTGCCCGACGAATCCCGGAAGGCGATCATCAGCTGGTTGAGAACAACCCTCGCCGCGCTCGCCAGCGGCGGACGACCTGACGTAATCTGGCTCAAGGCACTGTATTGTTTCCTTCGCGACGAAGGGTATCCGGTGAAGCAACAGTGGTGGCCGTCATTGACGCCCGCCGATCGCGAAATCGCCGCGCAACTTTTGAACCAACCCCTCGCCGTGCAGACGGTCGCGGCCCCGGCTGTGGTAAGCATCATCGGCCAGCTTGAGAAATGGATCCAATCGGAAACTGAAATCCGCCTGCGCTGACCGCGGCAGACCTTGGTTCGCTGGACGTTTTTCACGCCGCAGTCCCGACTTGTCATTTCCAACGAAGCGAATCCATAGGTAGGCTCGCCTTTCATGCAGTTCTCACTCGAAACCAAAACCGCCCATCTCAGCATCGGCGAGTTTGCGGCCTTCGCCCTCGGCCCGCAGGAATCGGGCGGCGGTGGTCAGGGAATTTGGCGCGCTCAACTCGGTCAGCACTGGCACAACGAACTCCGCACGCGCACGGAAACAGAATTCACGACCGACGGAGTACTACTGGCGGGTGTGCAATTTGAAGTCGCCCTCAACGGACGGCTCGTACACCGCGGCTGGAATCTATACCTCAACGGTCGCATCGATCAACTGGTCGGCAACACCCTCCGGGAAATCAAAAGCGTCATGCGCCCGCTTCCCGCTGCGGAAGCGGAACTGCGCGCCGATTATCCGGAATACTTTCGTCAACTCGCCGCGTACACCGTGCTCATCCGGACAGCGGAAGAATCCCAACTCGCCGCGCTTGATCGGACGACGTTACGGGCCGAGTTGATTTTCGTCGAAGCCGGTTCCGGGCTCGCGCAGACGATCGTCCTCACGCCGTTCGACGAAGCGCTTTTTTTCCACCAGCTCGATGCGATTGTAGAGTTCCTGAATCTGCGCCTGCGCGCAACCAAGCGTCGGCGATCGCTGGAATTCCGCCCCGCTTTCACCGAACTCCGTCCCGGTCAGGAGAAAATCCAAGCCGAGTTGACCGCAGCGCTAGCCTCATCGCCCGCCCTGCTGTTCGAGGCCCCGACCGGCTACGGCAAAACCGGCTGCGTGCTCGAATTTGCCCTCAACCAAATGCGCACCGGACGCTTCGCGCGCATGATCTGGCTCACCGGAAAATCCACCGGCCAGCTCCAAGTGGTCCGCACGCTGGAACAAATGACCGTCCCCGATAAAAGTAACCTATTGGGTTACTCGTTGCCTTTGCCGTTCTGGCAGGTGCGCAACAAGGCCGAGCATTGCATCAACCACACGTTTCACTGCGTGCGCGATGGCTGCAGTTACCTCGCGGGTGGTGAGGAGCGTTGGCCGCAAAGCGGACTGGCCAAATTCTATCTCGACGATGCGCAGCCCCACGACCTCGACACGTTGCGCGAAGCCGGACGCGAGGCGCGGATTTGTCCTTATGAAATCACGCGAACCGCCCTCGCTTTCAACGATGTATGGATCGGCGATTTCAACTACGTCTTCGCGCCGGGCAATCGTGGCATTTTTTTTGAGCAGCCCGGATTCAATCCCGAGGAAACGCTGCTGGTCATCGACGAGGCGCACAATCTTCCCTCGCGCGTGGCCGGTGCCTACTCGCACCGCGCCACCGGCAACGACGCGCGTCTCCTGCTATCCGAACTCGATCATTTGCAGGCTCCCCGGCCGTTGATCCGCGCGGTGGAAGAATGGGCGCAACTCATCGCTTCATTGCGTCCCGCCGATTCACTCGACCCCGGCGTCGAGGATGATGTCCGGGAATTGTCGGCCAAACTCGCAAATTTGGTGAGCACGCTTCTTCTCGATTATGTCGCTCTCGGCCCGCGTCATTCGGAATCGCTCTGGCAGTACGCGGCCATCGACAATTTCCTCTCCGACAAAAACCTCACCAAGTTGCTCTGGGTTTCCCGTGAGGGTGAATTGGAGTTCACGTGCGTCGACGCCGCCGCTGCCATCGGAGAAACGCTCCAGCTGTTTGGCGGCACGATTCTGATGTCGGCCACGCTCCAGCCTTATCGGGAATTCGCCATCTCGTGCGGAGTAGAAACAGTGAACCAACCGCGCTCTGCCTCTCTCGACGGCAAACCTTCCACGGAGCAGACCGCTTCATCGAAATACACGACCCTAACCGCGCTGACCCCGTGGCGCTCGGGCGCTTACGATATCGCTGTCGACCTGCGCGTGGACACGAGTTACCGACAACGGGCGAGTTACTATGGCACGACCGCTGCCACGATTGAGGCGCTGCATCAAGCCACGCAAGCCAATCAACCTCGCGGGTCCACCTCCGCCGTCGCCGTTTTTTTCCCCTCATACGCGTACGCCGATGCAGTGCTGCGGGCGCTGGAACAAAGCGGCTCCGTCCTACGCGTCGCGATGCAACCGCGCCTACCCGACCTGACGGCCCAAACCGCGTGGATCGAGGAAAACCTCGCGCTCTCCGATGCGCTTTTTCTCGTCCTCGGCAGCAGCTTCGCCGAAGGCATCGATCTTCTGGGGGGCCGCGTGACGCATGCGATGGTCGTCGGCCCAGCACTCCCTGAAGTCAACGCGGTGCAAAAAGCCCGCATCAGCGAGTTCGCCGCGCTCGGCCGCGAGGCCGCCTTCCGCCGCGTGTATCAAATCCCCGGATTACAGAAGGTAAACCAAGCCCTCGGCCGACTCGTCCGCGCCCCCGGCCACCGCGCCAAAGTGCTGCTCCACTGCAAACGCTTCGCGGACCC